>JAFTMB010000067.1 GCA_017452605.1 Oscillospiraceae bacterium | reverse complement strand
TGGCAAGGCTGTTGCATTCCGGATTTGACCCCAATTCCTTGACCAGCGCCAAGTCGGCGTTTGCCAAATACCGCGCCGCCAAAACCTTTACGGGCATCATCCTTTTTCCTCCAAATGCAGCCCTACGCCGGACCCCTTGTTCTTCCGAATCTTCTCAATGAGCTCTGCAATATACGCGCCTGCCTCCACCGCAGGCGTACCCTGGGCGTGAATGTTGCTGACCACCGTTCTGGCAGATTCTGATACACCTGTCCGGGGCTGATAGGTGATATAGGCCGACATACTCTTGTCCGTCACCAGCCCCGGACGCTCGCCCACCAGCACGCAAACCAGCTCGCACCCCGTCACATCCCCCACAGCATCTCCCGCGCCTACCCGGCAGTACCTGACGAATAAGCTCTGCCCCAGGGAAATCCCTCTGGCCTTTAGTCCGTCGGTAATCGCCGCTAAACAGTCCATGGCGTTTGCCTGAATGGCCGCCGAGGAAAGGCCGTCGCCCACAACGATCTGCACCTTGGGCGTTCCCGTCACCGCCTTGCGAATTTTCTGCTGATTCTCTTCATCAAAGCTCCGTCCGTAATCCGGCCTTGTCAAATATTCTTCCTTGTCTTTACACCGGGTCTTTACTTCCACCAGACCGTTTTCCCCGGCAAACTCCTCCCTCACCTGGGAAAACACCGCATCCTGAGCCGCCGCGTGATCTGCCCGAAACCGCAGCATAGTCAAGGTCTTGTACCGCGGGCCAGCCCTTCCGCTTCCCAAACGGGCAGGGGTCTTTTCCTTCATCTTCCGATAGGCGTCCTCATTTTCCCCCTGCTCCACAAGGTACAGCTTTCGCAAATTCAGCTGCGTCACATCCGGCACAAAATCTCCGTCGTGATACTGTTCATCCTTCTGCTCCGGGCCGGGATTGCTCGGCTTGTATTCACTGCCCTTGACCATAGGCTCCGGATGCAGTTCCCGCAAAATTTCCGCCACCATGGCAGATAAATCCTGCTTATTCATGCTATTCCCCCCTTAAAATACCAGGCTGGAGCCATCCCCCGCCCGGGCGGTCAGCTTTCCGTTTTCCACAAAACCCATTTTCTCCAGCCACCTCTGGAATTCCGGAATGGCCGTCTTTCCCGTCAGCTCCCGCAGCGTTGCCGTTTCCCGGAAACCGGTGGTTTGATAGTTGAGCATAATATCATCTCCGTGGGGAATTCCCATGAAGTAATTGCACCCGGCCATGGTTAATAGCGCCGCCAAATTTTCAATGTCATTCTGGTCTGCCTTCATGTGATTGGTGTAGCAGCAGTCGCAGCCCATGGAAATGCCGGTGAGCTTGCCCATGAAATGGTCTTCAAGACCTGCTCTGGTCACCTGCCGGGCATCGTACAGATACTCCGGGCCGATAAAACCAACCACCGTGTTCACCAGGAAAGGCTGGAATCGCTTGGCAAAACCGTAGCACCTGGCCTCCATGGTCACCTGGTCAGCCCCGTGGTGGGCATTGGAAGACAGTTCTGACCCCTGCCCGGTTTCAAAATACATCACATTGGGCCCCTCCGCCGTGCCTTCATGCAGCAGCATGTCCCGTGCCTCTGCCAAAGTATTGGCGTTAAAGCCAAAGGCGGCGTTGCCCTCTTCACTGCCGGCGATGGACTGGAAAATCAAATCGCAGGGCGCGCCCTGCTCCACCGCCTTCATCTGGGCGGTTACATGGGCAAGCACACAGATTTGCGTCGGAATTTGCCAGTGCTCCTTGATTTCCTGAAAGCGCCGAAGCACTTTCCCCACCTGTTCCGGGCTATCCGTCACCGGGTTCAGGCCAATCACCGCGTCACCCGCGCCAAAACTTAACCCCTCCAGTACCGATGCGGTAATTCCCTCCGGATCATCGGTGGTGTGATTGGGCTGCAAGCGGCAGCTTAACGTCCCCGGCAGACCAATGGTGGTGTTGCAGTGGGCGGTTACCGGCATCTTGGCAGCAGCGTAGATTAAATCCAGATTGCTCATCAGCTTGCATACCGCCGCCACCATTTCGGAAGTCAACCCCCGGCTCACCTTTCGGATGTCCGATGCAGTAGTGTTTTCCGATAAAATCCACTCCCGCAGCTGGCTGACCGTCCACCCCTTAATCTTTTCGTAGGCCTTTTCATTCACATCGTCCTGAATGATGCGGGTCACCTCATCCTTTTCATAAGGCACTACCGGGTTTTCCCGCAAATCGTGAAGGGTCAGCGCCGACAGCACCACCTTCGCCGCCACTCGCTGCTGGGCGCTTTCTGCCGCCACTCCGGCTAAAATATCGCCGCTTTTTTCTTCATTGGCCTTCGCCAGAACTTCCTTGATGTCCCGAAAGGCGTATGTTTTTCCCGAAATTCGCGTTTTTAGTACCATATTATCCTCCTGTTTCAAAAATCAGGGTTTTTACAATCACCGGCAGCGCCGTTCCCACCGGCGCCGTCACATCCAAATAATCCCCGGCTTTTAAGCCCACGCCGTCAATGCACAAAACCGCCGCATCTTCCCCTGCCATTAAGGCAATGGCCTGCCCTAAGGCCTTGGCCATATCCTTGTCCACCGCCACATATATCCTTTTCCCCTCCGCTGCTTTGACGATGCGCTCGGCCAGACTCTTAACCTGCTTGTAAGACGGCTCTGCGCCGGAAAAGAATAAAATGCCATCTCCATCCAGCGTACTTAACCTTTGACCAAGATCCTCTTCCCCTGCCTGCACCACCGGCAGATTTTTCAGAGGAAAGTCTATGTTTCTGAAAAACACTGTGCTTCCCGACAGCTGAGCACTGTAACATCCTGCGCCAATCACCGTGGCCCGAATGGTCTGCTGTCCCAAGCGGTAGCGCCCCCGGCACAGCAGGCTATTTTTGATTTCCTGCCCCAGCGCAGGCCCTAAATCCCCAAAGGCGTCCTTTTCCATGCTTTTTTCTATGCAGTCAGCCACACCCCCTGAAAAGGAAATGACCCACTCCCCCTCCGGGATTTTCATGCTTGTCCCCTTGGTTCTCACCTGCTCCAACAGCGCATCTGCAGGCCGTAACCCCGCCGCCATTTCCAGCGCCTTTACCAGGGTTTTCGCCAGTATCCTGCCGTCAAAGGGCCGCCCCAAAGAAGCATCGCACAGCCTTTGCGCCACCGGGGAAATATAGCAAATGCAGCCCCTTTCATCCCACCTGAGTAGCCGTCCTCCCACATTGACGCAGCCGGTGGCAGTAATGACCCCGTCTTCTATCAACGCGATATTGCTGGTACCCCCGCCGATGTCAATATGCAGCACCCGCTTCCCCGTTTGCCGGGAATACTCCACCGCACCGGCCCCCCGGGCTGCCAACACACTTTCCAAATCCGGCCCGGCGGTGGCCACCACAAAATCCCCCGCGTATTCCGACAGCGCCCTGGTCACCGCCTCCGCGTTTTCCCGGCGGGAGGTTTCTCCCGTGATAATCACCGCCCCGGTGTCCACCTGCTCCCGGGAAATTCCCGCGCGTTCATATTCCCGGGCAACAAGCGCCTTGATTTTCTCTCCATCCACCAGTTCCTCTCCTATGAGGGGGGTAAAATACACCGGACTTTTGTAAATCACCTGGCGCTGGGAAATCACATATTCCGGCACTGTAAAGCTGCCCGCCCGGTTTCCGATTTCCAAGCGGGATACCACCATCTGGGTGGTGGTTGTTCCCACATCCAACCCCACGCTCAGCAAGCTTTCACCCATTACCCGTTACCTCATCGAGAATTTTGCGCAGCATAAAATCCGCGATCTCCGCAGGATTGGTCTTGCAGCAGTCATCTTCCAATGCAGCCGCCACGATTCTCGGCGTATCCCGCCAAATCTGCCCCGGCTGAATGCCCGCCTGCTGTAAGGTTGCCGGCAGCTTCAGCTCCTTTCGCAGGCGGATAATGCCGTTTTTCAAATTCCTCACCGCAATGGTATCCGCGCTGCCTCCCAAGCCTGCCTCCCGGGCAAGCCTTGCGTATTTTTCCCGGCAGGCCTCGGCGTTGCACTCAATCACCGCCGGCAGTAAAATGCCGTTGAGCCTGCCGTGGGGCACATGATACATTCCTCCCAAAACATGGGCAAGGGCGTGGCAAATGCCCAACCCCGCCTGGGTAAAGGCCATACCCGCCATGCAGGAAGCGGCGTGAATTTTTAGCCTTACCTCCTGATGCCCTGCAAAGGATGCCGGCAGCGCCGCGAACACCGTGCAAAAAGCATCTCTTGCCAGCGCGTCCGTAATGGGATTGGCGTTTTTCGCCACCAGCGCCTCCAGCGCGTGGGCCAGCACATCCATTCCCGCATCCGCCACCAGTCCCGGAGGCAGCGCCTTCAAAAATGCATCCTCCAAAATCGCCATGTCCGGCCGCAGCTTTTCATCCACCAGAGGATGCTTGACGCTGTTGTGGGTCAAAATGGCGAAATCCGTCACCTCAGAGCCAGACCCCGAAGTGGTGGGAATTGCCACAAAATACGCCCCGCTTCCCCCGAAATACGCCATCGCCTTGGCGCAGTCTATGGCGCTGCCGCCCCCCAGAGCCACCAAAACATCCGGGTTAAAATCCTTAACCGCCGCCGCGCCCTCCGCCGCCAGCATCACCGTGGGGTCGGGCTCTACCTTGTCAAAAACGCGGCTTTGCGTCGATTTCGCCGCATCCAAAACCTTTTGCACTGCTCCGCTTTTTACAAAAAACGGGTCTGCAACCACCAAAAGCCGCTCAGACTCCAATTCCCCCAATGCTGACAGCGCATTTTCTCCCATTACAATCCTGGTCGTACACCGAAAATCCGTCAACAAAACCACCGCCTTTTCAAAACCAGTATTCCCCAAAGCCGCAAAATCATGTAACGCCCCCTTTCTTTTTTCCTGACATGGAAATCCTCCTAAAAATCCGGCTTTTTCATTGACTTTTCCCGCGTTTGTATGTATAATGTATGCGGAAAAACTTGGTTTTCTAAACCCATAAATACGAAGACGGCATCCCCGTCTTTTTGAAAGAAAGGATTTTAGCCATGATTTATAGTGCAGAAGTACAACACATGTGCTCCGTGGCCAAGGGCGCCTATCACGGCCCCGCTCCCATACCCGACGAGGGCAAGTGGGGTCCGGTCAAGGAGATTAAGGATGTCAGCGGTTTCACCCACGGCATCGGCTGGTGTGCTCCTCAGCAGGGCTGCTGCAAGCTGACCCTGAATGTGAAAGAGGGTATCATCGAAGAGGCTCTGGTAGAAACTCTGGGTTGCTCCGGCATGACCCACTCCGCAGCTATGGCTTCCGAGATTCTCATCGGCAAGACCCTGCTGGAGGCTCTGAATACCGACCTGGTATGTGACGCCATCA
>JAFTMB010000066.1 GCA_017452605.1 Oscillospiraceae bacterium | reverse complement strand
TGTACTCAGCCTTGAACTGGGTTGCCAGCTCCTTCAGGTCTTCAGCGGTCAACTCAACGTCCTGAGTCACGCCCTTGGCTTCCTTCATCTCGTCGATGAGAGCCTCAAAGTACTTCTTGCCGACTTCCATAACGACGTCGGAGTACATCTGGATAAAGCGGCGGTAGCAGTCCCATGCCCAGCGGGGATTGCCGGACTTGGCAGCCATAACATTAACAACATCTTCGTTCAGACCCAGGTTCAGGATGGTGTCCATCATGCCGGGCATGGAAGCGCGGGCGCCGGAACGGACGGAGACCAGCAGGGGGTTCTCCAGATCACCGAACTTCTTGCCGGTGATGGCTTCCAGCTTGTCGACGTACTCCATGATCTCAGCCTGAATGTCGGCGTTGATCTGGCGGCCGTCTTCATAGTATTTGGTGCAGGCCTCGGTGGAGATGGTGAAACCCTGAGGAACGGGCAGACCGATGTTGGTCATTTCAGCCAGGTTGGCGCCCTTGCCACCCAGAAGTTCACGCATGCTGCCATTGCCTTCGGTAAACAGGTAAACATACTTGTGAGACATAGGTTTTGTACCCCTTTCGTTCTTTGTGGGCGTATCATTTTCGCCCAAATTTTTGTTATTTTTAACTAAACATAATAATGCTTATACAGTATACCATGCTAAGGAGGAAAATGCAAACATTTTTGCAAAAAAATATTGAATTTTCCCCTTCTTTCTATTTTTCCTGGCGCCTAAGCAATAAAGCTGAATAATTTTGCCGCCACTGGCAAACAATACCTGCGAACCAAGAAATCAGGAGGTCTTTCTATGTTATTCAAACGGACGCTTGCTCTGCTGGCAGTGGCGGCTTGCCTGGCAGGCTTTGGTTTTCACGCCGCCGCGGTGGAAGTAGAGTGCGATGATACCTATTGCTTCGGCGCCGGAGATTTTTCCGAAGAGTCTCTCACCGGCATTTGCATCACGGGTCTTCCCGACGCCAGCGCCGGAACGGTGATGCTGGGCAGCCGGGTCATCCAGCCTGGTGACATTCTCACCGCCGAGCAGCTTACCCAAATGACCTTTGCTCCCCTGCGCACGGAAACCGACCGGGAAGCGGTGGTCACCTACCTGCCCATCTACCACGACCGGGTAGAAAAGGCAACCACCATGACCATCTCCATCCGGGGCAAGGAGGACAAAGCGCCGGTAGCGGAGGATATGTTCCTGGAAACCTACAAAAATCTGCCCATTGACGGCCAGCTGAAGGTATCTGACCCGGAGGGTCAGGCCATGAAATTCACCCTTGTCCGCCAGTCCAAGCGGGGCGCTGTGGAGCTGAAAGAAGACGGCAGCTTCACCTACACCCCCAAGAAGAATAAGGTGGGCGTGGATTCCTTTGTCTACACCGCCACTGACCCCGCGGGCAATGTTTCTCGGGAGGCGACAGTAACGGTGCGGATTCTTAAGCCCCAGGATGCCACCCAGTACACCGACACCATAGGTTCCAGCTGCCGGTTTGAGGCAGAGTGGCTGAAAAACACCGGACTTTTTGTGGGTCAGCAGGTAAACGGCCAGCTTTGCTTTGACGAACACGCCCCTGTTACCAAGGGTCAATTTGTGGCCATGGCGGTAAAGCTGCTGGGTATTCCCGTTGACGAATCCGCCCAGTTCACCGGCTATTCCGACGACACGCCCCAGTGGCTGAAGCCCTATCTGGCAGCGGCGCTGCGCAGCGGTATGACCGCCGGCCTGCCTGCATCGGAAAGCGGCGCTTTTGGAGCATACGACGCTGTCACCGGCCCGGAGGTAGCTGTCATGCTGCAAAATACCATGGATTTGGTGACGGACACCGCAGCCATCGAAATGGGTGAGGATGTGCCCCAGTGGGCCATGGATGCTATGGCCGTAATGGCCGCCAACGGCATCGCCCTGGATGCTGAAAGCCAGCTTACCAGAGGTCAGGTAGCCAAAATTCTCTACCAGGTCAGCAAAATGGCAGAAGAGGCCCCCGGCCTGCAGATGTATCGTTAACAAAAAAGGCGCACCCAAAATTGGGTGCGCCAATTATTATGTAGAAAGAATTATACCAATGCAGCAGTGATGATGGCCATCTTGTACACTTCGTCGGCATTGCAGCCACGGCTCAGGTCATTGATGGGAGCTGCCAGACCCTGCAGAATGGGGCCGTAAGCTTCGTAGCCGCCCAGACGCTGAGCGATCTTGTAGCCGATGTTGCCTGCTTCGATGCAGGGGAAGATGAAGGTGTTGGCGTAGCCGGCAACAGGAGAGCCGGGGAACTTCAGCTGACCAACCTCGGGAGCCACTGCAGCATCAAACTGCATTTCGCCGTCGATCAAAAGATCAGGAGCCATTTCCTTGGCAACAGCGGTGGCATCGTGGCTGAGCTTCACAGTGCCGCCCTTGCCGGAGCCGTTGGTGGAGAAGCTCAGCATGGCAACCTTGGGGTCAATGCCGAAGACCTTGGCGGTCTTTGCGGTTTCGATGGCAACCTCAGCCAGCTTCTGAGCAGCAGTCAGGGTTACATTGCCTTCCTTGTCCACATTGTCTTCGTAGCTCAGGTTGATTGCGCAGTCGCCCATGGCGATCTTCTCATCGCCGCGAACCATGATGAAGCAGGAAGAAACCAGGTTGACACCCTTCTTGGTCTTCACCAGCTGCAGAGCGGGACGGACAGTGTCAGCGGTGGAATAGGTAGCGCCGCCCAACAGGGAGTCGGCATAGCCCATCTTCACCAGCATGGTGCCAAAGTAATTACCCTTGCTCAAAGCGGCGCGGCAATCCTCGCTGCTCATCTTGCCCTTACGCAGCTCCACCATCTTCTCTACCATGGCGTCCATGCCTTCGTAGGTCAGAGGATCGAGGATTTCCACACCCTCAATGTTGAAGCCGCCCTTGGCAGCGTTGGCCTTGACTTCTTCCACATTGCCGATCAGGATGGGGGTCAGGAAGCCGCCCTCAACCAGCCGCGCAGTTGCTTCCAGAATACGGGCGTCGTGGCCTTCGGTAAAGACGATCTTCCGGGGATTGGCCTTCAAAGTTTCAATCATTGCGTTGAACATGATAATCTCCTCCAAATTTCGGGCATTGGCCCGTTTTTTTACAGCTACATTATACATCAAATGATTTCCATTGGCAACCATTTTCCTTAGGAAAATAAACAATCCGTAAACATTGGCTTCTTTTGGTTGCAATTTTGCCGATTTGCTCTATAATAACAATATCTTATTTCGCAGGTGATAACATGAACAAGCTGGGACAGTGGTTCCGTAATTTTATGACAGGCCGTTATGGCTCCGACAAGCTGGGCAACACCATTTTGTGGACAGCCGTTGCCATTATGCTGATCAGTCTTTTTATTCCGGTGGCGGCGGTCAAGCTTCTGCTGGTGCTGGTGTACTACACCTTAATGGGCATCGCCCTTTTCCGTATACTCTCCCGCAATACCTACAAGCGCTACCGGGAAAACTGCAAGTATTTGCAGCTGGTTGACCGCATCAAAGACCGGGAGCATAAATACTTCGATTGCCCCAAATGCCGCCAACCCATCCGGGTTCCCCGGGGAAAGGGAAAAATCGCTATCACCTGCCCCAAGTGCCGGGAAAAATTTATCCGTAAAAGCTAACAAAAAAGCTCCGGGAAATCCGGAGCTTTTCTTTTTTATCGTCTGCTGCCAAAGAAGAACAGCGCCAGGGTGCCGGGGCCGGAGTGAGAGCCGATCACCGCGCCGGTATAGCCGATGATAACCTCTTTCACACCGCAGCGCTCTTTTACCAGCTGGGCAAGGTAGTTGGCATCGTCGATGCAGTCGCCGTGGCAGATAAACACGGTTTCATTGCCATCGGGGAGCATCAGCTCCTCCATCTTCTTTTCCAGCGCCTGAATGGATGCTTTTCTGCCTCTGGCCTTGGATACATTGATTAAATGACCCTCGTCATCCACATGCAGCACCGGCTTGATTTGCAGCATGGTGCCCACCAGCGCGGTGGTGGCGCTGACACGGCCGCCCCGCTTTAAGAAGGACAGATCGTCAACGGTGAACCAATGGCACTGGGAAAGCTTGTTTTCCTCCAGCCACTGATACAGCGACTCCATGTCCATGCCTGCCAGCCGCTTCTTCGCGGCGGTATATACCAGCATTCCCTGGCCCAAGGAGGCGCAAAGGCTGTCCACCACCAGAATCTTCCGCTGGGGATAGGCTTCCTTCAGTTCCTCAGCCGCAATCACCGCAGACTGATAGGTGGTGCTTAAGCCGGAGGAGAAGGTAATGGTCAGCACATCCTGCTCCTGGTCGAGAATCTTCTTCATGGCTTCTGCCCAGGCGGCAGGATTGATTGCCGAAGTGGTGGCGGATTTTCCGTCCCGGAAGCCCTGATACAGCTCCCGAATGTTGCCGTCTACCGTATCGGGCAGGGTCTGTCCGTCAAAGTTAACGCTCAAAGGAATCAAAGACAGCTCCAGCTGCTGAACAAGTTCCTTGGGAAGATCGCTGCCGGAATCCGTCAAAATCTGATAATTCATCATAAAAACACGCTCCTGAAAACTCTTTACAGTCGCCGGAATCTTTAGTATAATAGCCAAAAGCTTCCCGATGACTGCTCCCTTATTTTACCTGATTTTCCGGGAAAAGTCACCCCTTATTTTGGAGAATGCCCCCATCTCCCCCTCTCCCGGCGGGAGAAAACCGGACTCTCCTGCCAGTAGAATTCCCGTTTTCCCATTTTGACCCTTCCATGGAGTGTGCTATGACCAATTTATTGCTGCGTTTATTCACAAAAGGCGGCGACTTCGCCAACGAAAAAGTACGATGCGCCATCGGCAAGCTCTCCGGCGCAGTGGGCATTGTTGCCAACGTGCTGCTGTTTGCTCTCAAGCTGGTGGCGGGCCTTCTTTCCGGGTCTGTCGCTATCACCGCCGACGCCATGAACAACCTGAGCGACGCCTCCAGCTCCATTGTGACCCTGGTTGGCTTCCGTCTGGCAGAAAAGCCTGCCGACGCCGACCATCCCTACGGTCACGCCCGCTACGAGTACCTGTCCGCCCTGGCCGTTGCCGCCATGATTGTGGTCATCGGTTTCGAGCTGGGAAAAACCTCTGTGGAGAAAATCCTATCCCCCGAACCGGTTTCCTTTTCCGCCCTCAGCCTGGTGATTTTACTTTCTTCCATCGCGGTAAAGCTGTGGCTGTGGCGGTTTAATCGGGCGTTGGGAACCCGCATCGGATCTTCTGCCTTGCTCGCCACCGCCACCGACAGCCGCAACGATTGCATTTCCACCGCCGCCGTTTTGCTGGCAGGCTTCATTCAGCACCTGACCCACTGGAATATCGACGGCTTTATGGGCCTTGCGGTGGCGCTGTTTATTCTTTACAGCGGCGCTATGCTGGGCAAGCAGACCATCAGCCCCCTGCTGGGTGAATCCACCAGCCCGGAGCTGCGGGAATTGATTGTGGACTATGTCAGCGCCCACCCCAAGGTGCTGGGCTACCACGATTTGATGGTTCACGATTACGGCCCCGGTCAGCGCTTCGCCTCCCTCCATGTGGAAATGGACCAGCGCTGCGACCCTCTGGATTGCCACGATGTGATTGACGATTTGGAGCGGGAGTGCCTGCAAAGTCACAATATCCACCTGGTCATTCACTACGACCCCGTGGTCACCGACGACCCGGAGCTTAACCGTTTCCAGAATCGCGCCACGGAGCTTTTGCGGCAATTCGACCCCCGGCTGTGCCACCACGATTTCCGCATGGTTCGCAGCACCGGCCACACCAATTTGGTGTTCGACGTTTCCCTGCCCCCGGATCTGGAGGACAAAAAGCTGCAAATCCGCCATTATTTGGAGCGGGAGCTGAGCCAGGCCGAGGGTATGCCCGTGTACGCCGTCATCACCTACGACCCGCTGTGCTTCAATGAATAAACTTTCACATAAAAAACCGCGGTCACAAAAGTGACCGCGGTTTTTGTTTATACCTGATATTTCGGCTCGCAGGTTAAATGTACACCCAGCCGCTTGAAAATCTTCTCGTCCACCGGCGACAAAATCACGCTGGAATGGACATCGCAGCCCCGCAGCTTGCTCAGCTGCTCCATGGCCAGCTCCGCTGTGGGATTGGTGGCAGCGCTGATGGAAAGAGCTATCAGGGTCTCATCTGTATGCAGCCGGGGATTCCGGTTAGCCAGATGTTCTGTTTTCAAATGCTGAATGGGATCAATGGCCAGAGGAGAAATGAGGTGCAGCTCATCGGGCATGTGGGCAAGGAGCTTCAGGGCGTTCAAAAGCAGCGCCGAGGACGCACCCAGCAGGTTGCTGGTCTTGCCGGTAACAATGGTGCCATCGGGCAGCTCCATGGCCGCCGCAGGCATACCGGTCTTCTGGGCCAGCTCCATAGCCGGCGCCACCACCCGGCGGCTTGACAGATCAACGCCAGCCTTTTTCATCAGCAGCTCCAGCTTGCGCACAGTTTCGTCGGCAATGCGTCCTTTTCTCTGCTCGCAAAGGGCGTCATAATACCGCCGCACAATTTCCTGACGGGAGGCTTCCCGGCAGGCATCGTTGTCTAAAATACAGTTTCCAGCCATGTTTACGCCCATGTCCGTAGGAGATTTGTAGGGGCAATCCCCCAAAATCTTCTCCAGCATGGCTTCCAGGACGGGGAACGCTTCCACATCCCGGTTGTAGTTTACGGTGGTAACCCCATAGGCATCCAGATGGAAGGGGTCAATCATATTCACATCGTTTAAGTCTGCCGTGGCAGCCTCATACGCAAGGTTCACCGGATGATTTAACGGCAGATTCCAACTGGGGAAAGTTTCAAACTTGGCGTAGCCTGCCCGCAGGCCCCGCTTATGCTCGTGATACAGCTGGCTTAAGCAGGTGGCCAGCTTGCCGCTGCCCGGGCCGGGGGCGGTAACCACCACCAGCTGGCGGCTGGTTTCAATATTATCGTTCTTTCCAAAGCCCTCGTCGCTGACGGCATGGGTAATGTTGGAGGGATACCCCTCAATGGCGTAATGGTGATACACCTTCACTCCCATATTTTCCAGACGAATCTGGAACGCCTTGGCGGCGGTCTGATTGGCAAAGCGGGTCAGCACCACGCTGGACACATAAAGCCCCAGGCTGCGGAAAATGTCGATTAAGCGGATGACATCCAAATCATAGGTGATGCCCAAATCGCCCCGCACCTTGTTCTTTTCAATGTCGCCTGCGTTGATGGCAATCACCATCTCCACCTGCTCGGAAAGCTGCAGCAGCATTTTCAGCTTGCTGTCCGGCTCAAAGCCCGGCAGCACCCGGGATGCGTGGTAATCATCATACAATTTTCCGCCGAATTCCAGATAGAGCTTACCGCCAAAGGCAGAAAGCCGCTGAGAAATATGCTGAGATTGCATTTGCAGATACCGCTCGTTGTCAAAGCCAATGGTCGCCACGAAAATCCACCCTTTCTGCCGAAAATGCTCTACCCATTCATTGTACCCCAGCAAATAAAAAATAGCAAGTGATTTTCTTTCGAAAATCACTTGCTGATTCTGAATTAAATTTCCTTGCCGCTCATGAACACCCGTCTTCCGGTGTAGTCGCTGCGGCAGACAATAAAGTCGGCAATCTTGCCGGTGGCAATGGAGCCCACCCGGTCCTGCACGCCCAGGGCGCAGGCAGGATTTATAGTAGCCGCCCGGACAGCGTCGGCTTCCTCGATGCCGAACAAAATGGCATTTTTCATGCAGTCGTACAAATTAGTGGCAGAGCCGGCCAATGTGCCGTCCGCCAGCTTGGCAACGCCGCCTGCCAAAAATACCGGCTGACCGCCCAGCTCATACTCACCGTCGGGCATGCCGCAGCAGCGCAGCGCGTCGGACACCAGAATCATTCTCTCCCCGCCGAACATGGCAAAGGCCAGCCGCACAGAGGCCGGATGAATGTGCATACCGTCGCAAATCAGCTCCGCCCGAACTGTGGGCGCTTCCACCGCCGCGGGAATCACGCCGGGGTTGCGGTGATGAATGCCGGGCATGGCGTTATACAGATGGGTCAAATGGGTAGCGCCCCGGGCAAAGGCCTCCCGGGCATGCTCATAGTCAGAATCAGTGTGGGCGACGGAAACGGTGCAAAGCTTGCTGGCCTTTTCAATAAACTCCGCCGCGCCGGGCAGCTCCGGCGCCACATCCGCAATGCCCACCAGGCCGCCGCAATCCTCATACAGCTTCTTGAAGCCTTCAAAATCCGGCGCTTTCAAATATTCTCCGTTTTGCGCGCCCTTTTTCTTCTCGGAAAAATAGGGGCCCTCCATCTGGATGCCCATGAGCCGGGAATGACCCTCAGGCGCTTCCTCTTTCAGCTGCTTGGCGGTGGCAAAGGCCTTGGCAAGCACCTCGTAAGGAAGTGTCATGGATGCAGGTGCAAAGGATGTGATGCCGTTTTGGGCCAGATATTTGGCCATTTTCTTAAGACCCTCATAGTCGCCGTCAGAAAAGTCCGCGCCGGAGTTTCCGTGATTGTGAACATCAATCAGGCCGGGGATCACCGTTGCCCCCTCCAAATCAATGGCATCCGCCGGCACATTGTCCGGCAGAATTTCGCCAAACAGGCCGTCCTTTACTTCAAAGGCGCCGGTGCGAAAGTGGCAGTCATTGCAAAAAATTCTGGCATTTTTATAAAACATAGTGTTGTTCCTCCATTACGAGAGCCAGCTCCCAAGGGCGCTGGCTCTTCAGTGTCAGTTCACCGCAGGCAAGCTGGCGGCCGCTGCGCTCTGGCCTACCCGGCGGGTGTTTTCGTCGGGGAGCATAACCTCCACCTTTTGGGCAAGTGCAGGGAATTCGCTGCGCAGCACATTCTGGCAGGTGGCCAAAATGGTGTCGCCGCCCTTGCCGGACATGACTCTTCCCAGCAGCATCAGATGCTCAATATTATAGAACCGGCTGTACTGCACCACTGTGTAGGCAAGATACACGCCAATATCCTCAAATACCTGCTGCGCCCGAGGGTCGTCAGCTTCCATCAGCTTTTGCACAACCTTCAGCTTTTCCGCCGGGGTCAAAGCATCATCCAGCTCGATGCCGGCTCTGGGCGCCAGCTTAATCACCGCGTCCTGAGAGAAATACTTGCAGCCCACGTCAATATCGGTAGACCACTCGTCTTCCATGGCGTCCTCGCTTAAATCCACAGGAGCAAAGGCCAGCTCGGAAATCCAACCTAAGACATTTTTGTCCTTATCCACATAGCCCACAGCCTCGCTGGTGCCCATGGCAAGACCCATAATGCTGCCGCAGTTCATGCCCATAGCGCCTGCAAGGGCAGAAACATCGCCGTCGTTGGCAACCACGATGGGCACATCGCCGATGGCAGCTGCCGCCCGGTCATACACGGTTTTTACCTCGTCCCAGCGATCTCTGGGTACACAGTAGAAAATACTGGAAATCATAGGCGCGTTGCCGATAAATACGCCTGCAGAGGAAACGCCGATGCCGTCTACCCGGGGCATTTTGGATGCGGCGGTGCGGAAGGAATCCAGAATTCCCTCATACTGATAGCTGGGGTCGGGATTGGTCTTGGGATGCCAAACCACTTCCTCAGAATACACCACCTGGCCGTCAATCACGGCAGAAACCTTCCGGTCAGAGCCACCGGCGTCGAAGCCAATGCGGCAGCCGTTCAGGTGGCCGCCAATGGGCCGGGGAGATTCGTTAGACTGGGGGCAAGCCTCCAACGGAAGATCCAGAATTTCCATGGGACGCTCATAAAGCTTCTGGAAAAAGTCATAGTCAAAGGCCCGCTCTCCATCGGGGCTATATGCCTTTTGCAGCTTCTTGGCAATTTCGCTGCAGCCGCAAACGCTGACCTTAAAGCCGCCGACAGACCACAGCAAAAACTTCATATACCGCTCCACAAACCGATAGTCTGCCGCGGCCATTTCCTCCGTACCGTGAATTTTTGCCCGGCGCACGGAAACGAAGCCCTCGTTGCGCTCTACTGCAATGGCAATCTCCTTGGTTGCGCCCACCTCGTAGGCGTTCATCCAAACGCCAAAGGGAATAAAGCCGGGATCCAGCTTAGGGGTGTGCTTAATGTTATACTCTACGCCAAGGTATTTCATACATTTTCTCCTTACTTGCGCACCTGAGCGGCAACCTGGGCCACGATGCGGTTCATTTCATTCATCTTGCTCTGCATATCCTGGGCCAGACGAATCTGGGTACGGGCACGGATCAGATTGTGCTCGGGGTAAGCGGTTTTAAAATACAAATCGCCGTCGATATAGTCTTTTAAGAACCGGGTTGCCAGCTCCAGGGTGATGGACAGCGCGCCCATGGGAAGCACTTCCACTTCCTTATCCGTCAGCGCAGTGGCAGCCTCCAGGAAGCCCCTGGTGTACACCTCAAACAGATGCAGATCCAGGCTCATCTTTTCATAGTCCGGCTCGTCTTCTTCCGCAGTGGCCGCGCCGAAGCGGATAGAATCGCCGAAATCGTGGGCGCTGAGGCCCGGCATAACCGTGTCCAAATCCAGAACGCACAGCGCCTTGCGGGTGGTGCGGTCCAGAAGAACATTGTTCAGCTTGGTGTCGTTGTGGGTCACCCGCAGGGGAAGCTCCCCATTTTCTCGCATTCTTTGCAGGGTGCAGGCCACCTCTTCCTGCTTGGTCAGATAGTAAATCTCATCTTTCACATTGGCCACCCGCTGGCAGGGGTCAATGCTGATGGATTCATACAGCTGACGGTAACGGTCAACGGTGTTGTGGAATTCCGGAATGGTTTCATACAGGGTGTGGGCAGGAAAATCCGCCAGCTGATCCTGGAATCGGCCAAAAGCCAGAGCGCTCTGGTAAAAGTCTTCCTCGGTTTCGGGAACATCCAGGCAGAAGCCGCCGATGTAATCGTAAGCCCGCCAGAATTCACCCTTGCGGTCCCGGTGGTACAGCAAGCCCGTATGGGTGGGGATGTAGTGCAGGGCGTTGCGTGCCTCTTTCACTTTCTTGCCTAAAAACTCCGTCACCGCGCCCACATTCGCCATCAGGCGAACCGGGTTGCGGAATACATATTTATTGATTCTCTGCAAAACATATTCTGCACCGGTATCGGTGGTTACTTTCAAAGTGCTGTTAATATGACCGTGTCCGAATTCCTCGCAGGACACGGGATTTCCATCCAATTGGAAGGCATAAGCGGCTTTTTCAATCTGCATTGTGTCACCTCATAGCAAATTTGCAGGAGTTCACTCCTGCCAACGTGGCTAATATACCACATCTAATGAGAAAAAGCAATCACATTTGCGTAAATGGGCGATATTGACAGCCTTTTTCAGTAGAATAATGCCCCCATTTTCCTTTGTTCAAAAATAATTTATAATTGTTCCCCTTGACAATTTTAGCACTCTGTAGTATAGTGTGCTTAGCACTCAGAGAGATTGAGTGCTAACAAGCCAAAAAGGAGTGATTTTATGGAACTGACCGACCGGAAGAAAAGAGTTTTGCGTTCTATTGTAGACCTGTATATCCGTACTGCCGAGCCCGTAGGTTCCAAGGCCATCGCCGAGATGCCGGATATGAATTACTCCTCCGCCACCATTCGTAACGAAATGGCAGATTTAACCGCCATGGGCTATCTGGAGCAGCCCCACACCAGCGCCGGACGCGTCCCCTCCGCCGCAGGCTACCGTCTGTATGTAGATGAGCTGATGGCCGATTACCGGCTGAGCATAGACGAAACCCGCTCCATCAACTGCGCCATCGAAGAAAAGATGCAGCGGGTGGATAAAATGGTGGAAAAGGTTGCGCGGCTTGTTTCTCAGGCCACCGATTTGCCCGCCATTTCCGTGGCTTCCCGCCGGGGCGGCGCCACCGTCAAGCGGTTCGACCTGATTCTCGCCGGCGCAGGCAGCTTCATTTTGGTGATGATGCTCTCCACCGACGAGGTGGTCAATAAGCTGATTAAGCTGCCGCTGCGGGTGGAAGAAGCCGACCTTAAGCTGCTGGCCGCTGTCCTCAACGCCACCATGACCGACCTGAGCGCAGACGCCTTTACTCCCGCGCTTATGGAGCGGGTGATGGCATCGGCAGACTCCGCCGCATCCTTAGTGCCCGTTATCGTAGACTTCACCGCCGATGTGCTCCGCCGGCAAAACAGCACCAACATGGCCGTTGCAGGCCAGGCAAGGCTGCTGGACCAGCCGGAATACCGCAACATCGACAAGGCGCAGAGAGTTCTGACCGGCCTCGACGAGGAAACCTTGAGCGGTCTTCCCGCCGTGATGCAAAACGCCAGCGGCACCCAGGTTTTGGTCGGCCCGGAGCATGTGGCTCAGGAGCTGAAGGACACCTCCGTGGTTATGACCAAGTTCGACATTGGCGACGGCCTGCAGGGCATGATCGGCGTGGTTGGCCCCACCCGAATGGATTACGCCAAGGTCACCGCCCGCTTAAGCTATTTTGCGGAAAGCCTTTCCAAAATGTTTAATAAGCCCGAGCAGCCTCAGCTGCCGGAACATACCGATATTGACCCCAAGTAACACTTAGGAGGAACCGTTGTGGCAAAGAAAAAGCAAACGCCCCAGGAAGAAACCGCCGAAACCGTAGAAACCCCGGAAGCTGCTGTGGAAGCAGAAGCGGTGAATCCCTGGGAGGAAAAATACAACCAGGAGCACGACGCGCACCTGCGGCTAGCTGCGGAATACGATAATTTCCGCAAGCGCACCATTAAGGAAAAGGAGCTTTCCTACGCAAACGGCAAGTCCGACGCCGTGGAAAAGCTGCTTCCCATCTACGACAATCTGGAACGGGCGTTAAATCAGCCCTGCGAAGACGCCGCCTACAAAAAAGGCATTGAAATGACCATGAATGAGCTGGTAAAAATTTTTACCAGTCTGGGTGTGGAAATCTACGGCAATGTGGGAGAGGCTTTTGACCCCGAAATCCACAACGCCGTCATGCATATTGACGATGAGACCCTGGAAGAAAATGTGATTCAGCAGGTCTTCCAAAAGGGCTTCAAGCTGGGGGACAAAATCGTCCGCTTCGCCATGGTTCAAGTGGCAAACTAACTTTGTAAAAAACTTAACTTTCATATAGGAGGAACAAAAAATGGGTAAGATTATTGGAATTGACTTGGGTACAACCAACTCCTGCGTTGCCGTTCTGGAAGGCGGCGAGCCGGTCGTTATCGCCAATGCTGAAGGCGGCAGAACCACTCCCTCTGTGGTGGCATTCGCCAAGAGCGGCGAGCGTATGGTAGGTCAGGTGGCTAAGCGCCAGGCTGTTACCAACGCCGACCGTACCGTGGCTTCCATCAAGCGCCACATGGGTGAAAACTACAAGGTCACCATCGACGGCAAGAACTACACCCCTCAGGAAATCAGCGCTATGACCCTTGCCAAGCTGAAAGCCGATGCGGAAAGCTATCTGGGTCAGCCGGTTACCGAAGCTGTCATCACTGTCCCTGCATACTTCTCCGACGCTCAGCGTCAGGCTACCAAGGACGCAGGCAAGATTGCAGGCCTGGACGTCAAGCGTATCATCAACGAGCCCACCGCAGCCGCTCTGGCTTACGGTCTGGATAAGGAAAAAGAGCAGAAAATCATGGTCTACGACCTGGGCGGCGGCACCTTCGACGTTTCCATTCTGGAAATCGGCGACGGCATCGTAGAAGTAAAGGCCACCGCCGGCGACACCCGTCTGGGCGGCGACGACTTCGACCAGAGAGTTATGGACTACCTGGTTGCCGAATTCAAGAAGGCCGAAGGCATCGACCTGAGCAAGGATAAGGTGGCTATGCAGCGGCTGAAGGAAGCCGCCGAGAAGGCTAAGATTGAGCTGTCCGGCGTGGTTTCCACCGATGTCAACCTTCCCTATATCACCGCCGACGCCACCGGCCCCAAGCACCTGGATGTCACCTTGACCCGGGCTAAGTTCAACGAACTGACTGCCGACCTGGTAGAGCGGACTTTGAAGCCCGTTAACCAGTCCCTCAGCGACGCAGGCCTGAAGCCCAGCGACCTGGATAAGGTTCTGCTGGTTGGCGGCTCCACCCGTATCCCCGCCGTTCAGGAAGCTGTTAAGAACATCACCGGCAAGGAAGGCTTCAAGGGCATCAACCCCGACGAATGCGTTGCCGTCGGCGCTTCCATCCAGGGCGGCGTGCTCACCGGCGACGTGCAGGATATTCTGCTGCTGGACGTCACTCCCCTGTCTTTGGGTATTGAAACCATGGGCGGTGTGTTCACCCGTCTGATTGACCGCAACACCACCATTCCCACCCGCAAGAGCCAGATTTTCTCCACCGCCGCTGACGGACAGACCGCTGTGGATGTCCACGTGCTTCAGGGCGAGCGTGAGATGGCCGCTTACAACAAGACTCTGGGTAACTTCAAGCTGGACGGCATTGCCCCCGCTCCCCGTGGCGTACCCCAGATCGAAGTCACCTTCGACATCGACGCCAACGGCATCGTAAAGGTTTCCGCCAAGGATCTGGGCACCGGCAAGGAGCAGAACATCTCCATCACCGCCTCCACCAACCTGAGCCAGGAAGACATCGACAAGGCCGTTCGGGAAGCCGAGCAGTACGCTGCCGAGGATAAGGCCCGCAAGGAGGAAGTGGACACCCACAACGCCGCCGACCAGACCATTTACCAGACCGAGAAGACCCTCGGCGAGCTGGGCGACAAAATTTCTGAAGACGAAAAGGCCTCTATCCAGACCGCTGTCGACAAGCTGAAGGAAGCCAACAAGAGTAACGATGTAGCCGCCATCAAGGCCGCTACCGAGGAAGTCCAGAAGGCTTTCTACGCCGTGTCCGAAAAACTGTATCAGCAGGCAAATCCCCAGGGTCAGCCCGGCGCTGCTCCCCAGGGTGACGACGGCGTGGTTGACGCCGACTACGAAACCGTAGACTAATTCTATTAAGCCCAAGGGGCGGTGAAAACCGCCCCTTTTCGGTGTGTTTGGTCACACAACCATTCACAGTTCGAGGTGAATTATTATGGCAGAAAACAAACGCGACTATTACGAGGTGCTGGGCGTCCAGAAAGGCGCCAGCGCCGATGATATCAAAAAAGCCTACCGCAAGCTGGCAATGAAATACCACCCCGACCGCAATCCCGACAGCAAGGAAGCCGAGGAAAAGTTCAAGGAGGCCGCCGAGGCCTACGAGGTGCTTTCCGACGATGAAAAACGCTCCCGCTACGACCAGTTCGGCTTTGCCGGCGTTGACCCCAATTACGGCGCCGGTCAAGGCAGCGGCTTCGGCGGTTTTGGCGGCTTTGGGGATTTCGGCGACTTGGGCGATATTTTCGGCTCTTTCTTCGGCGGCGGCAGCAGCCGCTCCCGGGCAAACGCCCCCCGCCGGGGCGAAAATGTAGGCGCCCGGCTGGATTTGACCTTTGAAGAAGCCGCTTTCGGCTGTGAAAAGGAAATCAGCGTCCCCAGAGTAGAAAACTGCGCCGCCTGCTCCGGCTCCGGCTCTGCCGACGGCGTCATCGAAAATTGCTCCATGTGCCGTGGCTCCGGTCAGGTTCGCACCACCCAGAATTTCATGGGCATGGCTATGCAGAGCACCACCACCTGCCCCCAGTGTAACGGCCGGGGCAAAATCACCAAGACCCCCTGCAACACCTGTAAAGGCAAGGGCAAGGTTCGCCGCACCCAGAAAATTAAGGTCAAGGTTCCTGCCGGTATCGACCAGGGCCAAAGCGTCCGGATCCGGGGAGAAGGCTGCGTGGGCAGCAACGGCGGCCCCAGCGGCGATCTGTTGGTGGAAATTTACATCAAGCGTCACCGCATTTTCACCCGCAGCGACTACACCGTTTTGTGTGAGGTTCCCATTTCCTTTGCTCAGGCGGCCCTGGGCGCGGAAATCCAGGTTCCCACCCTGGATGGCAAAGTTCCCTTCGACCTGCCCGAAAGCACCCAGACCGGCACCGTGTTTACCCTGCCCGGCAAGGGCATTCCCATGGTAAACAATCCCCGCCGCCGGGGCGACCAGCGCTTTACTGTGGTAGTAGAAACCCCCACAAAGCTGACCAAGGAGCAAAAAGAGCTGCTTCGCCAGCTGGACGGCACTTTGGAGGAGACCCCGAAGCGCAAGAAATTCTTCGACACCATTAAAGACCTGTTTGACTAACCAAAGAGCCGCCTTCCGGCGGCTCTTTCTTTTTATCTGTGTTGACAACGCCCCCGCTTTTTGATATGCTTAGAAAAACAACAAAAACGGAGGAAAACTACCATGAAGCGCCAAGGTTACATCAGCTGGGACGAATATTTTATGGGCATTGCCATGCTGGCAGCTCACCGCAGCAAAGACCCCAACACTCAGGTAGGCGCCTGCATCGTGTCCCAGGACAATATCATCATCTCCACCGGCTACAATGGCATGCCCAAGGGCTGCAGCGACGACATTTTCCCCTGGGACAGAGAAGGCGAGCAGACCAAGTACCCTTATGTGGTTCACGCCGAGCTTAACGCCATTTTGAACGCCAACGGCAGAAATCTTCAGGGCAGCAAGCTGTATGTGGCGCTGTTCCCCTGCAACGAATGCGCCAAGTCCATTATCCAGAGCGGCGTAAAGGAAGTCGTCTACCTTTCCAATAAGTATAAAGACACCATGGCCACCATGGCCTCCCGCCGGATGCTGGACGCAGCCGGTGTCCGCTGCACCCAGCTAAAAACCGAGCACACCTCCATTACCCTCAGCTTAGTTCCCGAGGAAAACCGTTAAATATACACCAACCGTTGCATTTTTCTATGGAAATGCAACGGTTTTTTGCTTTCTTCCCATCTTTTCACTTCCTTTTAAGAAAATCCTAAGGAGTAAACGCTGGACATTTCCAGTGCTAACCTATATAATAAGAATATTCCAATCCAACGCGGAGGCTTACTTATGAAACTAAATTACAAACGGACAATTCTGGTGGGCTTTGCCTTTTTCCTGATTTCCGCCTTCTGGCAGGCATACGACGCCACCATTCCCGTTACCCTTATTAACAAATTCGGCATGTCCCAGACCTTATCCGGCGTGTTCATGGCTCTGGATAACATTCTGGCTGTTTTCATGCTGCCCCTGTTTGGCTCTCTTTCCGACAAGTGCCTGGGTAATCGCTTTGGCAAGCGGACGCCCTTTATCACCATCGGCACCACCATCGCCGCCATCGCATTGGTGGCTCTGAGCTTTGTGGACCACGCCCAGCTGCAGAACATTTCCGCTGTTTCCGAAATCGACAGCCCTGCCGCTCTGGAAACCATTTACGACGCCCATTGCCAGACCAAGCTGCAAACCCCCGAGGGCGAGAAGTTCGTTCTGGAGGATCTGTATACCCGGGAAGAGTTCGCCCAAATCACCTGCAAGGTGAAAGACGCCGAAACCGGCAAGGACGTCACCAACCCCGACTACACCAACTATGTAGCCCCTGCCCGACAGGCCTATGCCAGCGATGTAACCGCCAAAAACCCCACACCTTTGATTTTGTTTGTGGTGTTGCTGCTGGTGGTGCTGGTGGCCATGTCCACCTTCCGTTCCCCCGCCGTGGCGCTGATGCCCGATGTCACCATTAAGCCCTTGCGCTCCAAAGCCAACGCGGTGATTAACCTGATGGGCACTGCAGGCGGCATTTTAGTGCTGGTGCTGGGCATGGTGTTTGCCACCTCCGCGGTGCAAAACGCCCTGATGAGCTACACCACCTATTACCTGGTCATCGCCGGCATTATGCTGGTCGCTTTGGCCATCTTCCTGCTGACCGTAAGAGAGCCCGCCTGGTCTAAGGAAATGCAGGCAAACAGCATCGCTCTGGGTATCGAGGAAGAAGAAGCAGAAGATTCCGCCCAGAAGCGGAAGCTTTCCTCCGGTGAAAAGCGCTCTTTGATTCTGATTCTGCTGTCCATCGCTTTGTGGTACTTCGGCTATAATGCCGTTACCTCCAAGTACGCCGTATATGCCACCAACATCCTTGCCAAGGACTATAACACCACCATGCTGCTGGCCCAGGCCGCAGCCGTGGTCGCTTACCTGCCCGCCGGTATGGTGGCCTCCAAAATCGGCAGAAGAAAGACCATTTTGATTGGCGTTGTCCTGCTCACCGCCGCCTTTGGCACCGCCTCCTTCATGCGCTCGGATAGCCCCACCTGGTTTATGAACGCCCTGTTTATTCTGGCAGGCGTTGCCTGGGCAACCATCAATGTCAACTCCTTCCCCATGGTTGTGGAACTGTGTTCCGGCGGCGACATCGGCAAATACACCGGCTACTACTACACCGCCTCCATGGCTGCCCAGATTGCCACCCCCGTACTGTCCGGCTACCTGATGGATAACATCGCCGAAACCGTTCTGTTCCCCTACGCCGCTGTCACCGTGGGTCTGGCCATTGTCACCATGTTCTTTGTCAAGCACGGCGACGCCAAGGTACAAACCGCCAAGGGCCTGGAAGCGCTGAGCGTTGAGGATTGATGCATGATTCTTGTTCTTGGCGCTATTATCCTTCTTTTTGCTCTGTATCTGTTCTTTCTTGCCGGGCGCACCGGCCATAAAAAACTGGATTCCCTGCGGTGCTGGCGCTACGCCCACCGTGGTCTGCACGCCCCCGGCGCGCCGGAAAACAGCATGGCTGCCTTTCGTCGGGCGTTGGACGGCGGATACGGCATTGAGCTGGACGTCCACCTGATGAAAGACGGCGCTTTGGCCGTCATTCACGATGAAAGCCTAAAACGCACCGCCGGCGCAGAGATAAACATCGAAGACCTCACCGAAGCAGAGCTTGCAAACTATTCTCTGGAAGGCACTCGGGAGCAAATTCCCACCCTCCCCCAGGTTCTTTCCCTGTTCGCCGGAAAAGCGCCCATGATTATTGAGCTGAAAACCGCCGGCAGCAACCATGCCCCGCTATGCGACGGTGTCATGGCCCTGCTGCGTGAGTATTCCGGGCCTTATTGCATCGAATCCTTCGACCCCAGATGCATCGCCTATCTGAAAAAGCATTATCCCCAGGTCATCCGCGGACAGCTTTCTTTTAACTACCTTCGCTCCGCCAAGGGAAAATTCCCCTGGATCGCCCGATTTGCCATGACTTATCTTCTTCCCAATGTGTTCACCCGCCCGGATTTTATCGCCTATCGGTTTGCCGACAGAAAGAACCTCTCCATGCAGCTTTGCTGCAAAGTATTGGGCTTGCAGGGCGTTTCCTGGACCTTGCGCGCGCCTGAGGATCTGGCCGCCGCGGAAAAAGAGGGCATGCTTCCCATCTTTGAAAAATTTATTCCGTAAAATACAAACATCCACCGGCTATGTCGGTGGATGTTTTCTTGTTCCTTATAAAATCGACGCAATTGTTTCCTGCAGGTGGAGCTTTTTGCCCTTTAGATCCTCCTTAAATGCCTTGTGGTCAAAAATCATGCACAGGCCGAAGGCCAGGGGCGTTACCAGCACATACACCGGAACAATCAGCCAGAACCAGGGCCAGTACTTTTCCTGGCCTGCATACTGCCCTACCGGAACTGTCTTGAAGAAATCCGGGGTAAACATCGCCAGAAAATCGCCAATGGCATCATTGGTGCCGGGGCCCCAGATATAGGAAGTGTTCTTATAGCCGATGCCGAAGAAATCATCTGCATCCCGCAGGGGGATATAGCCCAGCTCCGACTGGAAAATCTGGTTGAGGATAATAAACAGCATCAACAGCAGCAAGCCGGTAGGCGCGCAGAGAACCCGCTTGTAGCTGGGTCTGTGAAGTCCAAGCATGGCCACCAACAGCGGCACCGCCAGCACCATCCAGTGGTGATAGTAAAACCGCAGAATATCCAGCTGCTCGCCGTACTGATCCACCTTGGCAATAGGCTCCTGGGGATAAAACAGAGCAATCAGGCCGCTGATTACGCCCAGATAGAACATGTAGTCCTTAATTCTGTCGTTTTTCGACCAGAAGAAAAAAGGAAACAGGGCAATATTCGCGCCGCAAATGTTTACAAACCAGCTGTCACGGAGCATCCGGGCCTCATCCACCGAATAGGGCGGATAAAACACCTTGGTAAAATGCAGCACAAAGCCCAGGGCAAGCAGGCCGAACAGCGCCGCTTTCTGGGTCGCCGCGCTTTGTCTGCGAAGCAGAAAATACAGAGCCGCAATCGCGCCGGCGCTTAAGATAAGCCAGAAAAAATACCAGCCATTAAACATGGCAATATACATAAAAATCCCCTCTTGTCTAAATCTGTCTGAACCGATTCTACAAGAGGGAATTTTCCATGTCAACAAACTTAAAGAACTCTTAAGGCACCTTAAAAAACTCTTAAGAGTTGAATTTATGCTGATAGAATGATCTCCAAAATATCTCCCACCGCCTTGGCCATGGACGCAAAGCCCAAATCGTTGGGGTGGACATTGTCCACCGTGCCCTCATCTGCCGCCATGGCCATCAGGGTCGGACCGTCCAGGATATATACATTCTCGTCGCCCCGCGCCTTTGCCCGGTTGTAGGTGGCCTGAACCACCGCCAAATACTGCTGTTCCTCTTCCGTTAAGTAAAATTTCGGTCGGGACAGCATAACAATGGGCAAATCGGGGTGAGCGTCGCGAATCCGCCGGAACATTTTTTCGTGGGTATTTTGAAAATGCTCCACCGACGGGGCATTGTGGTCGTAATCATACACAAACGCCTCCATATCAAGGCCGCTGATATATTCCGCCATTTCCTCCTCACCCCTTGCGCTGCCTGCAAATCCGAGGTTTACATAATCACAAGAAAGTCGCCGGGAAACCACGCTTTCATAGGCGTTGCCCGGCCGGGACGCAAAGCCTCCCTGGGTGATGGAAGAACCGTAGTAGACAATGGGCTTTTCCACTTTATAAGGCGTGGGCGGGCAGATTTCTGCCCGGCTGCCAAGGCCGATATGCAAATGGCTGACATCGCTGTACAAGGGGAAATTGATGGTAATTTCCCGCATCGCCGCCGAGGGGAAATAGATGATGCTCTCGTAGCCGTCCCGGATGGAAATGGGCGGAACGAAGGTCTCCACATATTTTTCCCCGTCATCGCGTACATACAGGTCAAAGCCTGCCGAGCCGGTCAGGGCGCAGCGGGGCATTTTGTGAATGTCAGGCATCTTCGCCCGGATGGCAACATAGGCGCTGTCCGTCTGAAACCGCACTCTTCCGCCTGCGGTGTTGGCGTGGAGGTGATACACGCCGTCGTTGACGCTCCTTGCCACCTTTTCCGGCAGCCTTCTGAATTTGCCGTCTTCATAGAAAACGCCGTAAACACGAAAAGGCTCCTGATTTACATCGTAGAATACAATGTCTTGTTCCTTGATGGTGGATTCCACCTTCAAATTGGCGTCCACCGCAGCAATATTGCTCATTTTTTCACCGCCTTAACTTTCTTCCGCTTTACGCAACCTTCACTTTGGTAACCTTAATCAGCTTGGTAAACAGATAATACATCAAAAGCTCTGCCACGAAGAAGATGGCAATATTTAAAAATGGCATGATAAAGGGTGAAACGTCCTCGGGGAACATGGAAAAGGGGTCGCGCACCACAAAAAACCAGTTGTAAAAATCCAGCTCGCTGTTGTACAGCGTGTTTCCCAGCCACGCCCAGCAGGTCATTGCGGAAATCACCAGAAAATCCACACCCCGGTCTTTCCAGCGGAATTCTGCTTTCCCCTCATAGAGCAAAACCAGCGCGCCGTAAACCATCATAACGCCGTGAAAGGCAAGGGTTTGCACCACCCGGTAGGACAGCGGGTGAATGTTGTGCCACATCATTCCGGCGGGATAGATGAGATAGGTCAGGTTGGAAAGAAATCCCAGCATAGCAAACTGCAGCCTGAATTTTTTGAAAAACGGATGGTATCTGCTCAAAAAACACATGACGCACATGGTGGTGCATACATGAAACGGCAGTTTTTCAATGTCGATTACGCCGTAGGCAAAGGGCATCGCAAAGAAATCCAGGGCGTACAAGCCAATGGCAAGGTTTATAAACAGATTGATCACCTTGTCCGGATTCTTGCTTTTCTTCCCCACATACCAGCAGGCAAACACCGCCAGGCAAAGGAAGAACGCAATCACACAAAGGTGAAACCCGTCAAAGCAGGAAAAAATCACGCCGCCCTTTTTGTCTTTTAACAGCTCATGTAATACTTCATACATAATCATCACCGCCTTGGAAACATTGTACCATAACCGCCGCCCGGGCGCAATCCCGGAATTGTCTTTCCTTGACGCAACAAAGAACACCACCCAATCGGGTGGTGTTCTTGTTGACCACGTCATTTGAAAAGGAGACGAAAAGAGCTAAATCATGTCATATCTGATGGAATCTCCAGCAACCATCTGAACCACATCTATTTCCATTCCTTCAATGTATCAAAATAATTGCTGCTGTCAAAAACCTTAGTGCAATTCAGATATACACGGCACCATGGAGAATAAACATCCTTTGAATAATACGCATCAAAGAAATCTTCCAGCGTAACCGTTTGATTGTAGTACATTGTGTTTATCTGCAGAAATTCCTCTTTTGTTCCCTCATAATAGATTTTGGTATTAGGTTTCCAAGAGCTTCCAAACGATCCAAAATACTTAACTGACCGAGGCAAATAAATACCCGTCAAATTCTTACCGGATATTCCAGATTCAATTCTTTCAACGCCTTTTCCTAATGTAATAGACCACATATTAAGATCAATGCTATTTGCCTTGATGGTCTTAACAGAATCAGCCATATTGAAGGTTATCTCTGTACTGCCGTCCGGACAGTAGAAGGCGTATGTTCCAATGGTCGTAATACCTTCGGCAACCGTAACCTTTGTAGCCTTATCCAGATAATCAGCCCACAAGGGCGGATTGGTCATGCTGAAATTGGGCATAGCGCCGCTGCCATAAATCACAATGTGATAGTCGCTGAATACCACCCCCCACTCTCCCACGCTTGCCGTATATGTTATGTAATATTTGACATCATCGTTTCCGCCGCAAAGAGATCCGTCCGCATTTCCAAATCTGTCTGCCTGGATGTCGCAGTTTTTACAAACATACGTGCCGTATTTAGCAGATCCGATTTGCTTTTGTCCGGAGACAAACTCGTGATCATGGGTCACCGGGGTAAAATTATCCTTATAGCTGTCACCGCAGGTACATTTGTGCTCCGTGTAACCCTCTGTTGAGCAGGTGGCGTCGTGAATGGTTGCGGTGTAGGAATGAGGGATAGCCGAGCCGCTTGTAAAGGTCATTATCCCCTTCTGACCGCAGCGGCAGGAATAATAGAATTCTGCCGCATTCGCGCAGGTAGCATTGGCTTTCAAATATTCCGCCGTTGCAATCTCTTGATCGTAATTATGTGTGTGAACTGTTGGCTCACTTTGCGGCGGACTCGGCTGCGTATCGTCCGGCTGTGTGCTGACCGGCTGTGTGTCGTCCGGCTGTGTGTCGTCCGGCTGTGTGTCGTCCGGCTGTGTGTCGTCCGGCTGCGTGTCGTCCGGCTGCGTGTCGTCCGGCTGCGTGTCGTCCGGCTGCGTGTCGTCCGGCTGCTGCGACGAATGATTCTGTTGCTTGGATACCACCGAATCAGTGCTTATTGCATCACTTGGCGTGTTACTTTCGCTTTTTTTCGCATCAGAATTGCTGCATCCCATGAGGGACAGGCACAAAGCAATGCACATGAAAATAGCCGTCGTTTTTTTCATTTCACACCCTCCCTAAAAAACCATCTGATGTTTTATAGTAAAATATCTTTCCAGGATAATTTAGCCTCACCAATTTTCTCTATGGAGGCAAGCGCCTTATCAAACTGTTCCCTTGAAATCTCTATGGTTGCAGGCGCCTCCTGGTCGCTTCCATTTTCAACATATACACATTGCGTATACATGTTTTCCAGAAGATCGACACCATTTTCTGTCAATACCGATAAAGTAACCTGACAAGCTACTTCCCCTGTATAGGAATAAATGACATAGGAATAATCGGTGTGATTTGGCGCGCCGCCATAGTGTTTCTGTAAGCTATTGCCGTTTCTTAATATTTTGGAGCCGTAATTCTCCTCGCGCCAAAGCTTAAGTGTCCCGTCGGATACCCAAAATGTAGTTACGAACAATTCACCATCAATGCACAATTCCGGCACAGAATCCCCGTTTCGATCAAGCAAGGCATACCTGAGAGGGTGAGCATTAACCCTTTCCGACAAATAATGAATATTTATGCTTACTCCGTCGGCATATACGGCGTATGTTTTACCCGCAATAAAATCCTCATACATTTCTTCTGCTGTATTGAGGGCATTATTAATGTTGGTCGCATCGCCATTTAATCTTTGTGAACCGGTGCTGCAAGCCGAAAAACTCAGCAGCAACGAAACAACCAACAGGAAAGATAAACATTTCTTCATATTCGTTTCTCCCATATTTTTCCTTCCTTGTATGAGCCAATTATACTCAGTCTTTGAGTATTTGTCAATACTCAATTTTAGAGTAATATAAAATATAACCATGCTTATAATGAGGTGGTTTAAAATGGATTACAGAACAAGGATGAAAAATACCCGGGAGGATCGGGATCTGACGCAGGCCGAAATTGGCAGACTTCTTCAAAAATCCCAGCAAGGATACAACCATATTGAAGCAGGCAGAGCAGAGCTCAAAATCGAGGATCTAATAACCCTATGTAAATTCTACAATGTGTCAGCCGATTATCTCATCGGAATCATTGATGAGCCCAGGCCATTAAAAAAATAATACACTTTACGGCTTGCTCTGCATTCTCTCTTTAGTGTATTGCCAAGGAGCACCGGTAAAACTCAGCAAAAAGAACACCACCCAATCGGGTGGTGTTCTTATCTCTCGTGTCCGAAAAAAACCTGGTCTAAAACCTGATTTTCTATGATTATATTTTTAAATTCTCAACTTTAAGAAAGCAACGAAAGAATAATCGCAATTATCGTGGGGCACAATGCCATAAATATTAACCACCCTTTATTTTGCACCTCAACTTTAACATCGGGACAATATCTTTTTATCTTTCGCAAACCATAAAACGGGAAATGTATAATATCAAACTCATATTCTCCTGCGTTTTTTATAGAAAATGTTGTGCAGGCAGGGCTATATCTAAACCGTGAGTGCATAGCCGTTTTATATGAAACACTTTTAATATCAGTCCACAACAGCAAATCATTTTCGGTGTGTATCCCTTTATCATCAAGAACACATATCACCTTACCAAAGCAAAAACGATTCAATAGCGACAACAAAATCAACGGCATCAAAACTATGCCCCATATTACCGCCACAACAGGTAACGTTTCTAAAATCGCAGATATAAGTTCACCAAAATGCCACTCCCCACTCTCTTTCCACTCCATAATTAGAATCATAATGGGAACCATAGGAACGAAAGAAAGGAAGATGCCTATAATATAGTTAAAATACTGTATGCGGATATTCTCACCAGATAACTGTTTTAACTCTGGTTGCTTTGTTTTCGGTGCTATAGTATATAGATGCTCTAGAAATCTCGGCAAGTTTTCTTCTTGTGTGTTAACGCTCAAAACTTTGGGAGATGCTGTAATTCTACAAGGCGCTCCCTCGTTAAAAGCAATGTCGATAACAAATTGCTTAAAAATAGCGGTTTGTTTAACCTTTATAGATTTAATATCCAGAGGCACGCGCGTTGTGTATGTAATCTGTTTACCTGTTCCAGATAGAAGCGCAATCAGCAAATCATTCTCTGTAAACCCAAAATAGCCGTAATACTGTGTGTTTCCCTGATTAAGCAATCCATAAATAGGGTGCATTAAAGTTTCATTCTCTTCTAGCAAATCAGTAAGAGACTTTATCATGAGTTCTTTATATGTCATCATATCACCGCCTTAAGTATACTATAGCATATGGTTTATATGGATACAAGGAGTATTGGTAGGTTATAAACGAAAAAAGGCCGTCTCACGACGGCCTTTTATTAAAATATAGTTATATTGTTTCTTCCGGAGTGTCAGAAGTAACGCTTTCAATATCCGTAGTATCGACCGTTGCAAAAATGGGTTCCTTTGTTAGGTCTTCCTCAGGCTCTTTGGGAAGTTTTTTAAGCTTTGAATAAGAAACAAGTCCGTTAATCAACGAAACAATAACCCACGCATGTATTGCATAATCGATTATAGACTCTATTACTATGCCGTTTAAAACAAACATCACCAGGGTATCAACAGAAAAGAACACCAACGCAAGAATCATCCACCCGCATTTTTGCTTTTTGGAAAATACCCAACTAATAACATATAGTATTAAGATTACTGCAGCAAAACACAAAGTTATGGTAAAAAAGCTTTGCGGCAAAAACTCCATAGCGGCAAAATCTTCTCCATAAACCTCAGACGGATACATACCGCAAAGATACATACCAATATCCACCAAGAAAAACGGAATAAACGCAGAAAAAAGAAAATATGTATTGCTGTTGGTTACAAGTAAAACGATATTTATAACCGTCAAAACAACAACCCACAAAATATTATTAGCGGCATTTGTGTATTTGTTTTGCAAAAGTTGTTTTTGCGAAATTTCCACACCGGAACTATTTTTGTTGTTAAATAAATTCATAATTTCTCCTGCCTTTTTATTTTATTATCTATAACACTACCTATAGTATAAAAAACTTTTTCTTGGCGGTCAAGCAGATCTAAACATAATAGTTTTATATCTTTGCTGCGTTGGGATTATTATAACACAAAACCGTTGGATTTTCTTTATTTTTTGGATTTTTTATCGCGCAAAATAAATCCTGCAATGATTTGAATAATCGAAATAACAATCGCAATAAGAATTGGGATTATACCTAATTTATTATTATAACCACTTATTAAAACACAACCCCAAATAAACAAGGCAAAAACGCCCAACAAAATAACCGTGGCAGCAAGAATTACAATTGTTCTATACTTTTTAGATGACGCTTTTTCTTCGGGAACAATATACATCATCAGTTCAACATATACTTCAAAAATTATCTCAAATATAAGTTCCACACAATCACCGCCTTTGGGTATATTATAGCACACCGGTGTTGGGTAGCACAAGAGCGCGGCTTATTATTCATCAGCCGTCAGCCACTTCATTTTTTCATTATTCTTTTAATCATCCGCCTCATTGTGAGGAAGGATTTACGTTTGGATCTACTGACAAAAACCCGGTTAAAACCAACAATTATCTCCTTATCAATTTTTAGGGACATCATTTTTATATGAGTATTTGGTTGCCGTGCATTCGGGCACTTTAATACAGTCGTAGTAACTGTCTGTAGAACGTTGATGCACTTGATACATCTGTGCCGAAGTCATATTAAAATAATTGTGATTGCCATCCCCGCTGCTGCCGTCAGACTTTACTGGATCATCCCAGGTCACATCAACCTGGTACCACTCTCCGTCAAGATTCACCGTGTTCCAACTGTGAGAATTGCCAAAAACAACATTTGAATTGATCCCAACCATATAACAAAGATACTGAAACGCTCCGGTATAACCAGAGCACACCCCTTTATGTTCCACAAGAGTGCCATAAATATTATAAGCTGAATCCATAGTGCCATTTACAAATGGAGTACGCGATGCTTCCTTGTCGTAACTGGTAGTTTTTGTAATATAATCGTGGATGGCCAGCTCTTTTTCATACTGCGAGTCAGCAGGATTTATTGAAGAAACAATGTTAAAAACAACCTCATCCAAGGTCTTTCTTCTTGCATCAATTTTAGAGAGATCTGCTTCCCCAAAGCCTGAATCATCTGTAACTACACCATCGCAAAACCTTAAACAAATATCCCCCTTGTGATTGAGCGAAACTGTACCATCGACCCAAAAGAGTTGTGGGTTATCTACCATAACACATTCAACAATTTGGAGTTTTCTGTGCGCGCCAATATCAAGATCACCTACTTCAATAACCCTATCATAGGACAAAGCCGCAGTCCGAATGCGCCTGTAGACTTCTTTTTCAACATCGTTCAAAAAAGAGTACTGATAATACTTTTCCTCCTCAAGCGGGACATGCTGCTTCATAATATGGTTAGAATCCGTAGCATCAAGCACATATCCTTGCGCACAGCCTGAAAGCCAAATAATCACAGATAAAATGATCCCGGTCAAGTATAACCGTTTCATATAAACACCACCTTTGGTATATTATAGCATACTTGTGGCAGAGGGACAAGGTGTAATGATATATCGCTGCGCGATATGATATACATCAAGCCGTATGAGATATTTGCTTTCACAAATAGGATATAATATCCGTTCCAACATATGCCGCAGGCAAATATCATCCACCGTAGGTGGATATCATATCGAAGATATATTGCCCGTGACCATAGGGAACGGATATCATTGAAAAAACCTCTTTACTTTCGTAAAGAGGTTTTTTCATGGCTCCCCTTGTTGGACTTGCTTTTGAAGCGGAAAAGCCAGGATGCTTGCAACAGTCCGTCTTACTGTTGCGGTGCCCGACAAAATCTTCTGGCTTATGCTTCTCCTTGATTTTGTCGACCGCTGCCACTCGCTCCCCTCCCTGCTTCCGCCCCCGGCGGCGGTCGGGTCGCTCCCTACCTCCTTCGCAACGCTCAGTCGGTAAAGCGAAGAACTGCAAATCGTAGTTTGCCGGAACGAATCCGTCATAAATAGACAAAAAAAGACCACCCGAATGGGTGGTCTTTTTTTGTCATTCGTGTCCGAAAAAGAACTGGTTAAAAACCGAGGATTTTCTTTAAAATTTATATAAAACCGATAATAAGTTCCCTTATCATTTCAAACAACACAAAAGCAACTGCAACAAGCATAATTGAAGAGACAATATATGTAAGAATTCTTATCCATCTCTGTTTTACTGTTTTAGTGTGCCGAACCATAAGCACTGCCATATAAGAAATAATAGACAGAAAAAACAACCAAATACAGATAGCCGACAACTTTTCATTAAAAGTATCTACATACATAAAGAAATCGTCTGTTTCTATCTCCCAAGGTTCAATAGGAATTTTAGGAACAATAATATACAATAACACACTTAAAATCAGTGTCACCAAGCTATAAATATAGAAAAACAAACCCGATATGGTCATTTTGTTAATATCTTTTTTAAGACGCTTTTTTCTTTCAAAAAAAGACGTTTCATCAACCAACAGCATTCTTAATTTAGGACTATTGATGATTATATATTTACCATTTTGAAAGCGGCTATCATAACCTGAAAAAAATCGACAAACAATCAAAGAAAGCAAAAAGAGTAAATACATCATTATCATATCATCACCGACCTTTAAGTGTATTATAGCATAAAAGCGGCGGAAAATCAACGGCTTGCCGTTATATATCATCAATTCCGCAGGAATTGCATATCATCAACTTCGTAAGAAGTTGTATATCATCAAGCCGACAAATTTTTAATGCACACCTAAAGGTGTGATGAGATACAACACGGCAACGCCGTGTTGATGA
>JAFTMB010000065.1 GCA_017452605.1 Oscillospiraceae bacterium | reverse complement strand
GGCAGGCATAACGCTGCGGGGCCATGTGGGGGTATATTTGATAAAGGGTCGGGCAAAGGGTACGCCGCATTCGTTGGCGTAGCCGATGGCGTGGGGCGTGCCGGAGTCAGGAACGCCGCCCACATAATCAATCTCCTGGGCAACGCCCCGCTCTCTGTCAGTGCGGGCCATGATGCGGCCATTGCGATAGCGCATCACTTCCACATTGACGCCCTCATAGGAGGCGGTGGAGTAGCCGTAATAGCTCCACAAAAAGGCGCAGACTTTCTTTTTCTTCTGGGGCGGAACCAGAACCTCAATACCGTCGGGGGAAATCTCCACGATTTCACCAGGGCCCAATTCCCTAACGATTTCATAGCCCAGCTTAGTGCCGGCGAAATCCTCAAAGGTGACGCAGTAGCCTTCCTCATCTTTTCCAATAACAACGGGAAGTCTTCCCAGATAATCCCGGGCAGCGATCAGATTGCCGCCCTCTTTCAGAATCAGAATGGAGGCAGTGCCCTCAATCTGCTCCTGGGCGTATCGGATTCCTTCAGCAAAGCTTTCTTTCTGGTTAATCAGCGCCGCCAGCAGCTCATTGGAATTGACCCGGCCGCCGGTCATGGAGTCGAAATGGATGCCGGTGTCGTGGACAAATCGGTCAATCAGGGCCTGGGAATTGCGGATGATGCCAATGGTGCTCACCGCAAATACACCGAGCCGGGAACGGATCAAAATTGGCTGGGGATCGCTGTCGCTGATGCAGCCGATAGCGCCCGTGCCCTGCATGGTTTCCACCACGTGCTCAAATTTGGTTCGGAAGGGGGAGTTTTCAATGCTGTGGATCTCCCGCTGCATACCTTTTTCCCCATCCCAGGCCGCCATGCCGCCCCGGCGGGTGCCCAGGTGGGAATGGTAGTCTGTGCCGAAAAACACATCTATCACGCAGTTTCTGCGACTGGTTGCTCCAAAAAAACCGCCCATTTAACAAATGCCTCCTTGGGAGAATAGAAAATGCTTATGCAAAGAACAGCTTGTTCAAGGTCATGGGGTCAACATACTCCCCGTCTTTGTATACACGCATATTGCCGGAGGCAATTTCGTCGATGAGCATCACGTTGCCGTCGGCATCGTAGCCGAACTCAAACTTGATATCGTACAGGTCAAGACCCTTGGCCTTCAAATCGTCGGCCACGATCTTGGTGATCTTCTGGGTCATGTCCTTCAAATCGTCATACTGCTTGGCGGTCATCACGCCCAGATCCACCAGGCCGTCCTTGGTAACCAGGGGATCGCCCTTTTCGTCGTTCTTGAAAGTGGTTTCCACATAAGCAGGCAGATCCTGACCCAGCTGGCAGTAATCGGAATACCGGCGGTAGAAAGAACCCACTGCCTTATACCGGCAGATGACCTCCAGGCCCTTGCCGAACACCTTGGCGCTGAGAACTTCCATGGTGGTGTCTTCCAGGTTGGCGGATACATAGTGAGTACGGATACCGGCGGCATTGATCTTCTCGAAGAAATAGATGCTCATCCGCAGGTTAACATCGCCCACGCCCTCAATGGTCAGACCGACGGAATTCTCGCCGGGGTCAAAGACACCGTCCTTGCCGGTGCAGTCGTCCTTAAACTTCAGCAGGCAGTTTCCGTTGGGCAGCGCGTAGACATTTTTTGTTTTTCCGGTGTAAAGCAGAGGCAGGTTGTTCATAAAAAATCCTTCTTTCTGTAGTTTGACAAAATGAATAAATGTGTTTATTGCAAAGCGGCGTCCTTCATAAGCACCTTTTGCGCATCGGCTGTACGCTTATCGTCCAGCTTTTTGGCAAGGTCTTTGTCCTCTACCGCCAGAATTTGTATAGCAAGCAAAGCAGCATTGACCGCCCCGTCAACCGCCACAGTGGCCACAGGAATACCGGAGGGCATCTGTACGGTGGATAAAAGGGCATCAATGCCGTTTGTAAAGGTGGATGATTTCATTGGAATGCCGATAACAGGCAGGGTAGTGTTGGCAGCCAAAGCCCCCGCCAAATGGGCGGCCATGCCTGCGGCGGCGATAATCACGCCAAAGCCCGCTTCTCTGGCGTTTGCGGAAAAGTCACGGGCCTGCACCGGGGTACGGTGGGCGGAGTAAACGTGCATCTCGTAAGGCACACCGAAGGAAGACAGCGTATCAGCTGCCTTTTGCACCACAGGCAAATCGCTGTCGCTGCCCATGATAATGCCAACTTTTCTCATAGTTTGAACCTCCAATCAAAACAAAAAGGGCACACTTTTCCGCCTGCGAAAAAGTGTGCCCAGACGGTCGGCTTGCTGGCTTTCTCTCTGCTCCACGTGGTGCTCCACTAATCCGTCAGTCACAGAGATGCCTATCATCAAAAAATACGCTTTCATTATAACACCAAACATCCCATTCGTCAATGAATCATTCAGACAGTTTCCGACTTTTTCCAATAAAAAAGGCTGTGTATCTTGCCGAATTTTCGGGGGAGGATTTTCCTTGCGCCAGCGGAAATTCTATGATATTGTGTTATCAGATGATTTTGAAGGAGGTCTATCCCCAATGAAAAAGCATTTGCGCTCCCTCCTTGCCCTGATTGTAGTCCTTTCCCTGCTGCTTTCGGGATGCTCCGCATCCTCATTTGAAACCTTTTTCCAGGGTCTTGCAGGCTTTCTGCAGGGCAGTCTTACCGTACCCTTTGACGACATGACCTACACCCGGCCGGACCCCAACAGCTTCGTCCGAGCCGCCGAGGAAACCTCCCAAAACGCCCAAACAGCGGAAAACGCCGACGCGCTTATGGAGGAGATCTACCGCTGCTATGACCTGTACTACGATTTTTACACCAATTACACTTTGTCGCTGATTCATTACAGCACCGACATTACCGACATCTACTGGGAAAAGGAGTATAATTACTGCCAGAACCAGAGTGCCCAGGTAGACGGCGCTATGGACGCCCTGCTCTACGCCCTGGCCGACTCCCCCTTAAGAAGCGAGCTGGAGAAAACCGAATACTTCGGGGAGGGCTATTTCAGCGCCTACGACGGAGAGTCCTTCTGGGATGACACCTTTACCGGGCTCATGGCCCGGGAAAGCGAGCTGCTGAACAAATATTACGAGCTGACGGGTGAAAGTCTGGAGGAAACCGGCTACACAGACCAGTATTTTTCCACCTGGGGCGCCCGCTTTGCTGAGCTGTTCTGCCAGCTGGTGGTGCTGCGCCAGGAAATTGCCGCCTACGCCGGCTACGAAAGCTATGTGGCCTTTGCCTACGATTACTACTACCAGCGGGATTACACTCCCCAGCAGGCGGCAAAGCTGATGGAGGGCATCCAAAAGGAGCTGACAGAACTGTACGTCAGCATCCCCGACGATGTCTGGGCGGCAGGCTTTGACTCCTGCACAGAAAAGCAAAGCCTTGCCTATGTGGAGAGCTTTGCCAAGAAAATGGGCGGCACAATTTGGGATGCTTTCCTTTTGATGAAAGAAAACAATCTCTACGACAACCGCATCAGCGCCAACAAGTCCAACACCTCCTTTGAAGTGTTCCTGGACACCTATTTCGTGCCCTATATTTTCCTTGATCCCAGCGGCTACAGCTACGACAAGCTGACCTTTGCCCACGAATTCGGTCATTTCTGCAACGATTACGCCGCCTGCGGCACAGCTGTGAATGTGGATGTGGCGGAAATCTTCTCCCAGTCCATGGAGTATTTAAGCCTGCGTTACAGCGACGATGCAGGAGCGCTGGAAAAGCGGTCCATGGCGGAAAGCCTTTCCACCTTCGTGGAGCAGGCTGCCTACGCCAGCTTTGAGCATCAGCTTTATATGCTGCCGAAGGAGCAGGTCACGCCGGAAAATGTCCGGGCGCTGTACGAAAGCGTGGGAAAGGCCTATGGCTTTGACCGGGAACCGGGCTGGGACACCCGGGATTATGTAAGGGTTCCCCATTTCTATGTCCACCCCATGTATATCATCAGCTATGTGGTCAGCAACGATGCGGCCATGCAGATTTATCAGGCGGAGCTGGAAACCCAGGGAGCGGGCCTTACCCTTTTGACTGAGAATCTGGCCACCGAGCAGCCTTGTTTCCTTGCCTTTACCAAGGAGGCGGGCCTTGACAATCCCTTTGCCGAGGGTCGGGCGGCATCCTTAAGAAAAACCTTTGAAGCGATTTTGTTTGATAAGCCATAAACAGGAAAAAGGAGCGGTTATACCGCTCCTTTTATTTCTGCAATTCGCTGACCAATGGGGCACTGCTCCTTATAGGGACAGACATTGTAGCCGCAGCCAATGTGGGTAACGGCGCTGCCGTCGGTTTCCACCGTCACTGTGCGGCTGGAATCATTTTGCCTGCAGTAGCCGGAAAGAAAATATTCTTCTTCCATTTACGCTTCCTCCACCAGACAGTAGCCCTTATTCTGCAGGGAAATCCAGTTGGGCGCTACGGCGCGCAGGTTATGGCCCAGCAGCATATTCCCTGCAGGTACCTCCCAGTTTTCCTCGCTTAGGTTTACATAAATACTCAGCTTTTTCCCGCCAAAGCTGCGGCTGAAGCCGATTCTGCCCTGGCCAGCCTGGAAAAAGGCAATATCTCCCAGGCGCAAGGTCTCCTGCTCCTTTCGCAGCTGACCTAAGCGGCAATGGTGGGCATACAGCTCCCGGTCCTCCTTGCCCCAGGGGTAGGTGCGGCGGTTAAAGGGGTCTTTTCCCCCTGCCATACCCGCCTCATCGCCATAGTATATACTGGGCATACCCGGCAGCATAAACTGCAGGAAAGAGGCCACCATCAGCCGCTCCTTGGCCACTGCATATTCCGCGGCAGACATCGTTTCCTTTGCCAGCTCCTCCCGGCTGCCCTCGCCCTTACCCAGCAGGCTGGACAAAATCCGGGGGCTGTCGTGGGTTCCCAGCAGGTTCATGTTGGAAAGCAAAACCTGGTGGGGATAGTCTTCGGCGATGGTCAGCACCGTTTCCCGGAAGGCTTTTCCGTCGTCAAGACCTCGTAAATAATTGATAATTGCGGTGCGGAAAGGATAGTTCATCACGCTGTCCAGCTCGCCGTCCACAAAATACCGCCTGCGCTGGCCGTAGGCGATTTTATTGGACGCATCCTCCCACACTTCGCCCATGAGCAGCGCGTCGGGGTTAATCTCCCGAATACGCTTTTTCAGCAAAATTAAAAATTCGTTGGGCAGCTCGTCGGCAACATCCAGCCGGAAGCCGTCGCACCCGGCTTTCAGCCAGTGGGCGACCACGCTATCCTCTCCCGTGATGATATATTCCACAAAGCCCGGGTCCATTTTGTTCACTGTGGGCAATGTGTCAAAGCCCCACCAGCTGTTGTAAATGTCCGGCCAGGTGTAAAACTGATACCAGCTGCTGTAAGGGGATTCTTTATCCCAGTAAGCGCCGCCGGGACCAAAGGCCTTTTCCCGGTTGAAATAGAGGCTGTTGGAGCCGGTGTGGGAATATACGCCGTCCAGCACAACCTTAATGCCCTTTTCGTGGGCTGCCCGGCACATTTCCTTGAAATCCTCCATAGTGCCCAGCATGGGGTCGGGCTGCTTATAGTCGCCGGTGTCATAGCGGTGGCTGGAAAAGCTTTTGCTGATGGGGTTCAGGTACAGCACCGTAACGCCCAGGGAGGCGATATAGTCCATCTTTTCCGTAATGCCCCGGAAATTTCCCCCGTAAAAATCGTTATTGAGGATTTCCCCTTTTTCGTTGGGCTGCCAGCCCACTTCTTCATCCCAAGATGCATGGACGGTGTAGGGCTCGAGCTTTCCTTTTAAGTCCACGCTGCCGCTTTTGCAGAACCGGTCGGGGAAAATCTGGTACATGGTGCCGCCGATGGCCCACTGGGGCACATCGTAATCCGGCACGCAGCTGATTTGCCACAAGCTGCCTGCTTCCATGTTGGTGTCTTCCGCGCCGTACTTAAACAAACGGAAAGAGCCGTTTTTCTTGTAAATCCGGAAATAATAGAAGTAAAGCCCCGGCACATCCATGACCAGATTGCCGGAAAAATGGTCGTAAGCCCCCAGGGTTTTTTCATAGGAAAGCACCGCCTGAGCCGCCTCCCGGCCGCTGTCATTTTGCAAAATGCAAACCACCTGCTGCGCCCCTACGGAAGAGGGCACATGGACGCAAAGACGGCACACCTGCCCCGGATTCACCGTGCCGAAGGGGGTCTTGAATTGAGAGTCCCGGCTGTTATATAAAATACGCATAGGCCGCTCCTAAACTATCAAAATCGTTAAAAATATGTTACCACAAACGGCGCAGGATAGCAACCAAAAAGTGGCTTATGTTTTTGCGTCTATAAATTTACAAACTGGCTATGAATTTTTGAAAAACTGTGATATAATGGGCAAAATTGGTTCGTAACCGACTATGTAACGCAAGGGAGAATTCTATGGGACTGTTTACCAAGCTTTTTGGCACCCGCTCCGAGCGGGAACTGAAAAAAATCCAGAGTCTGGTTGAAAAAATCTTATCCCTGGAGGATAGCTACGCCCAGCTTTCCGAGCAGGCATTAAGGGACAAGACTGCGGAATTTAAGCACCGCTACCAGGGCGGAGAATCCCTGGACAGCCTGCTCCCCGAGGCCTTTGCCGCCGTCCGGGAGGCCGCATGGCGGGTGCTGGGCATGAAGCCCTACCCCGTTCAGCTGATGGGCGGCATTATTTTGCATCAGGGCCGAATCGCCGAAATGAAAACCGGCGAAGGCAAAACCCTGGTCGCCATTTTGCCCTGCTACCTCAACGCTCTGACCGGCCGGGGTGTCCATGTGGTCACCGTCAACGAATACCTGGCCAAGCGCGACTCTGAGTGGATGGGCAAGGTTTACCTCTATATGGGCCTGAGTGTGGGCCTGATTATCCCCTCCATGACTCCCGCCCAGCGCCGGGAAAGCTACGCCGCCGACATCACCTACTGCACCAACAACGAGCTTGGCTTTGACTATCTTCGGGACAATATGGCCATTTACAAGCAAGAGCTTGTCCAGCGGGGGCACGCCTTCGCCATTGTGGACGAAGTGGACTCCATCTTAATTGACGAAGCCAGAACCCCCCTGATTATCTCCGGCAAGGGTGAAAATTCCTCCGCCCTTTACGGCATGGCAGACCAGTTTGTTTCCTCTTTGCGGAAAAAGGTGTTTGCCAAGACCGACGAAAAGGAAGTGCAGGATAACTACGACTGCGACTACTTTGTAGACGAAAAGAGCCGCACCGTTTCCTTAACCGCCGAGGGTATCGCCAAGGCAGAAAAATTCTTCCAGGTGGAAAACCTGTCTGACCCGGAAAACACCACCCTGACCCACCACATCAACCAGGCCATGAAGGCCCGGGGCCTGATGAAAAAGGACATTGACTATGTGGTAAAAGACGGACAGATTATTATCGTCGACGAATTCACCGGCCGACTGATGTACGGCCGCCGGTACAACGAGGGCCTGCACCAGGCTATTGAGGCCAAGGAGCGGGTGAATGTAGCCAGCGAAAGCAAAACTCTGGCAACCATCACCTTCCAGAATTTCTTCCGGCTTTACGACAAGCTTTCCGGCATGACCGGTACTGCCTTGACCGAGGAAGAGGAATTCGCCTCCATTTATCAGCTGGATGTGGTGGAAATCCCCACCAACAAGCCCGTCGCCCGGTTAGACCACAGCGATGTGGTGTACAAAACCGAGCTGGGCAAATTCCGGGCTATTGTCAATCAGGTCAAGGAGTGCCACGCCAAGGGTCAGCCTGTGCTGGTTGGCACCATTTCCATTGAAAAGAGCGAAATCCTCAGCAAGCTTTTGAAGCGGGAGGGCATTGCTCACAACGTCCTCAACGCCAAATATCACGAGCAGGAAGCCCAGATTGTTGCCCAGGCGGGCAAGCTGGGCGCTGTGACCATCGCCACCAACATGGCAGGCCGTGGTACGGATATTATGCTGGGCGGCAACGCGGACTTTATGGCAAAAACCGAGCTTCGCCGTCTGGACACCCCCGAGGAACTGCTGGTGGAGGCCGACTCCTACGCCGAAACCGACGACCCCCAGATTTTGCAGGTGCGTCAGCAATATGAAGCTCTGCTGACTTCCTACAAAGAGGAAATCCGCGCCGAGGCTCAGCAGGTCAGAGATGCGGGCGGCCTGTTCATCGTGGGCACTGAGCGCCACGAATCCCGGCGAATTGACAACCAGCTCCGCGGCCGGGCAGGCCGTCAGGGCGACCCGGGCGAAAGCCGGTTCTACCTCAGCCTGCAGGACGATTTGATGCGTCTGTTCTCGTCTGACCGGGTGATGACCATGATGAGCGCCCTGGGTCTTGACGAGGACACCCCCATCGACGCCAAAATTCTCTCCGGCGCAGTGGAAAACGCCCAGAAGAGCGTGGAAGGCCGGCATTTCCGCTCCAGAAAGAGCGTGCTGGAATACGACAATGTCATGAACACCCAGCGTGAAGTAATTTACGCCCAGCGGCAAAAGGTGCTTAACGGCGAAGACCTTCACGAAAGCATTCTCAATATGCTCCGGGATTTGGTGGACACCACTGTTTCCGACTGCTTAAGCAGTTACGGCGGCACGGTCACCGAAGAAGCCATGACGGAAGTTCTTTCCCAGTTTGATGGGGTTTTCTTCCCCAAGGGAAGCTTCACCGCCCCGGAAAAGCTCACCGCTGACGCCCTTAGTGACGCCATTTACGACCAGGCAGTCAGCTTCTATGCGGCCAAGGAACGCGCCCTTGCAGGCGTTATGACTCCCGGCGGCGCAGTGCTGGATATGCGGGAAATCGAACGGGTCATCATGCTGCGGGTGGTTGATGAATACTGGATGGACAACATTGATGCCATGGACGATTTGAAGCAGGGCATCGGTCTGCGGGCCTACGGTCAGCACGACCCGGTGGTCGCATACAAGGAAGAGGGCTACCAGATGTTCCAGGCCATGGTCACCGCCATCCGGGAAGAAACGGTGCGGCGGCTGTTCCGGTTTGTGCCGGTGCCCCGGCAGGAAATCAAGCGGGAAAAGGTCGCCAAGGAGATTTCCACCTCCGGCGCTTCCGACAAGTCCGTAAAGCAGCAGCCAATTCGCAACCGGGATAAAAAGGTAGGCCCCAATGATCCCTGCCCCTGCGGCAGCGGCAAAAAGTACAAAAAATGCTGCCGGGATAAAGACATCGCGGCAGGTCTGCAGACCGAATAAACTTTCTCAAGGAGGATACTGCTATGAACCGAATACTGTCTGTCCTCCTGTGCGTTGCGCTGCTGGCGGCCTTTTTAACCGGCTGCCAGGAAGACGAACAGCCCTATGTGCCCACCGGCGGCGCGTTGGCGGATGAAAATGAAACCACGCCTTCTACCTCCTCCCAGGATAAAGAGGAGGATTTGGCGGTGTCGCTGGTGTATGACCCTTCCAAAACCCTGAATCCCTTCATGTCCACAGACTATACCAACCGGGTGCTGTTCAGTCTGATTTATCAGGGTCTGTTTGCGGTGGACGATGAATTTAACACCGTTCCCATGCTGTGTCAAAGCTTCTCCCGCTCTTTTGACATGAAGACTTACACCTTCTACCTCGCCGGCGCTTATTTTTCCGACGGCACGCCTTTGACATCTGAGGATGTGGTCGCCAGCCTGGAGGCTGCCAAAAAAAGCCCCTATTTCGGCAAGCGGCTGCAGCAGGTAGCCACCATTACCGCCCAAAGCGGCGCTGTGGTCATCACCTTGGCTACCCCCATGGAAAATCTGCCGATTTTGCTGGACATTCCCATTGTCAAAGCCACCCAGACGGCGGACTCCTACCCCGTAGGCACCGGCCCGTTCCTGCTGGATAATTCTCCCCAGGGAAAATGGCTGCGCCGTCAGCCCGGCTGGTGGTGCAACGCCACGCTTCCTGTCACCACGGATTTTATTACCCTGGTGGCCGCGGAAAATCCCACCCAGATTCGCGATGCCTTTGAGCAATCCGGCGTCAGCCTGGTTTGCGCCGATCCCAGCAAAATGGACTACGCCGACTACCGGAAAGACCACGAGCTGTGGGACTGCGAAAACGGTCAGTTTTTGTATCTGGTGTGCAACAGCAAAAGCAAGCTTTTCTCCAACCCCGCCATCCAATCGGCACTGACTTACGCTATCAACCGGGAATCCCTGGTGGATCGGTTCTACCACGGTTTTGGCCGGGCCGCCACCCTGGCCGCATCTCCCGACAGTCCCTATTACAACCACACCCTGTCAGATAAATACCGCTACGATCCCCAGAAATTCGCCGCCGCCATTGCCGAGGCCAATGTAAAGGAAGAGGACAAGGCTATCACCATGCTCCTTTGCAGTGACGACCCCATGCGGGTTCGGGTGGGCACAGCCATCGCCCAGATGCTGGAGGAGGCAGGGTTGGTAGTAACCCTTTCCAAGGTCACCTACGCCCAATTTGACGAGAATCTGCGCTGGGGCACTTACGATTTGTACCTGGGTCAGACCAAGCTGTCTGCCAACATGGACTTATCCGCCTTTTTCTCCACCAAGGGCAGCTTAAACTACGGCGGTCTTTCCGACCCCGGTATTCACGCGCTGTGTCTGGAGGCGCTGGCAAACACCGGCAACTACTATAACCTGCACAAAATGATTGCCGACGAGGGTCAGCTTTGCCCCATTCTCTTCCAGCAGTACGCCGTATATGTCCACCGGGGCATCCTCTACGACCTGCAGCCAGCAAGAGATAATCTTTTTTACTACGACCTGGGAAAAACCCTGGAAGACGCCATGATAAAAGAATAAAAAGACGCGGGCATCCCATTTGGGATGCCCGCTTGGTTTATTCCTCGTAACCCATGGGGTTATTTTTTTGCCAGTTCCAGGAGTCCCGGCACATATCTTCCAGGGTAAGCTCTGCTTTCCAGCCAAGAATTTTCTCGGTTTTGGAGGGGTCTGCGTACAGCGTGGCCACATCGCCTGCCCGGGGAGGGGCAATTACATAGGGCACAGCAACCCTGTTCGCATCCATAAAGCAGTGAACCATATCCAGCACGCTGTATCCCGTGCCGGTACCCAGGTTAAACACCTCGCAGCCGGCGTTTTTCGTAACATAGTCAACCGCCGCCACATGGCCCTTAGCCAAATCCACCACATGAATATAGTCCCGGACGCCGGTGCCATCGGGGGTGTCGTAGGTGTTTCCGAACACGCTGAGCTTTTCCCGGCGGCCCACCGCCACCTGGGTGATATAGGGCATGAGGTTGTTGGGAATTCCCCGGGGGTCTTCGCCGATACGTCCGGTAGGATGGGCGCCAATGGGGTTAAAGTAGCGCAACAGCGCCACGCTCCATTCCTTATCCGCACGGCAAACACCGGAAAGGATTTTCTCCGTCATAAATTTTGTCCAGCCGTAGGGGTTGGTGCAATTTCCGGTGGGGCTGGTTTCTTTCAGGGGCATTTCGTTGGCGGGGTCGTAGACCGTGGCAGAGGAGGAGAATATCAGGTTTTTCACCCCAACGCGCTCCATTACCTTCACCAGCGTCAGGGTAGAATTCAGGTTGTTTTCGTAATACTGCCGGGGCATCGCCACGGATTCTCCCACCGCCTTTAAGCCGGCAAAGTGGATGACGCAGGAAATGCTGTGGCTGCCAAAAATCTTTTCCAGCAGAGCTTCCGAGCGGACATCCCCCTCATAAAAGGTGACGCTTTTTCCCGTGATTTCCCTTACCCGCTCCAGGGATTTGGGGCTGGAATTGCACAGATTATCCACTACAATAACCTCGCAGCCCTTATTTAAGAGCTCCACGCAGGTGTGAGAGCCGATATATCCGGCGCCGCCGGTAACCAAAACTGTCATGGCTTCCTCCTTTATTCTCGGAAGTGATGGTATTATTGTAGCGAAAATCTTGGGAAAATGCAAGCTTAGTCGGCAATACATTTGGGTTTTGTGCTTGCTATTTTGGGGGAATATAGGTATAATGTATTCGGGAGTTTTTACCCTGGGGCATTTTTGATGCTGCTAAGGTCACTTCCCCGCCGTAAAGCATTGTGGAAAGAGCATTCTTTCCTAAGGATAAAAGGAGGGTTATTCCGTGGAAAAAATCTATGTTACCGGACACCGAAATCCGGACACCGACTCCATCGTTGCCGCTATGGCCTACGCCGCCCTGCGCAATTCCACAGGTCACCGGGAATATGAAGCCGCCTGCCTGGGTCATGTTTCCGACGAAACCCAAATCGTGCTGAACCGTTTCGGTTTTCAGCCTCCCAAGCGCATTCACTCCATGCACACCCAGGTAAGGGACCTGGATTTTGATAAGCCCCCGGTATTCTCTGCCGCCGTTACCATGGACAGAGCCTGGGCCATTCTGGACGCCAACACCTTTACCGCCATTCCCGTTGCCAACGAAGACGGCACCCTTTACGGTATGCTGTCCCGGGAGGATGTGGCGAACTACAACATGAGCCTGGTTTCCCAGGGCAGAATGGACAACATTCCTCTTTTCAATGTCCTCAGCGTGTTGGAGGGAAAGGTTATCAATGACGCCGGCGAAAGCACCGATGTGATTTCCGGCAGCGTGTCCATCGCCCTGCCCCAAAGCCGGGAAAATCTCTGCTTCCAGAGCACCGACACCATTGTGGTGTGCGGTCATCAGCCGGAAATGATTCGCCGGGCTCTGGAAATGAATGTCAACTGCCTGATTTTGTGCCAGGCCGAGCTCAGCGACGAGCTGCGCAGCCTGCCCACCAAGACCTGCATTATCTCCACCCCCAACGACGCCTACCGCACCATCCGTCTGCTGTTCCAGTCCAACCCCATCGGCCGCATTTGCCGCACCAAGGATTTGGTCTGCTTCCACCTGGACGACCGGGTAGACGATGTTCGGGAGCAGATGCTCAAGCACAGAGATTCCTGCTACCCCATCTTGGATGAAGAAGAACATGTGGTAGGCATTCTCACCCGATATCACCTGCTCCGTCCCAGAAGAAAGCGGGTGGTTCTGGTGGACCACAATGAGGCCGCCCAGTCCGTGCCCGGTCTGGAAGAGGCGGAAATTTTGGAGATTATCGACCATCACCGTCTGGCCGACATTCAAACCAACCACCCCATTTATGTCCGCAATGAGCCGGTTGGCTCTACCAATACCATCATCGCCAGCATGTTCCAGGACAAGGGTCTGATGCCCTCTGCCAACATGGCGGGCATGATGGCGGCAGCCATCCTTTCTGACACCGTTATGTTCAAATCCCCCACCTGCACCGAGCGGGACATCCGCACCGCCGAGCGCATGGCCAGAATCGCCAACGTTTCCTTGGACGAGCTGGGCCGGGAAATTTTCTCTGCATCCATGGGCAACCGCAGCGCCGAGGAATTGCTGCTGAGCGATTACAAGGAATTCCACATCGCAGGTCACGATTTGGCTGTGGCCCAGATCACCTGCGTGGACAGCCCCAAGATGCTGGAGCGCAAGGACGAATTCATGAGCCTCATGGCAAAAATCGCCAGGGAAAAGAAGTTCTCCATGGTGATTTTGATGCTCACCGACGTGCTGCTGGAAGGCACGCAGCTGATTTTTGTGGGCGACGACGACACCATCAAGCAGGCCTTTAATGTCACCCCCAAGGACGGCACTGTATTCCTGCCCCACATCATGAGCCGTAAGAAGCAGGTCATTCCGCTGCTGTCTGCTCTGTGGGGTTAAAAAACAAGTAAGTAGGAGGGTAACCGTGGGTTTTGAAGCCTTGCTGGGAAATCACCGGCTGAAAGAAAATATAAGCCGCAGCCTGGCATCGGGACACATTGCCCATTTTTACCTGATTTGCGGCAGCGCCGGCTCCGGTCGGCATACCCTTGCCCGGCTGCTGGCTGCCGCCATTATGTGCCGGAGTGAAAATAGGCCCTGCGGCGTGTGCCCTGCCTGCCGCAAGGTGTTATCCGGCAGCCATCCGGACTTCATCACTGTGGATGATCCGGAAAAAAAGACCGTGCCGGTGGACTTGATCCGCCAGGCCCGGGCCGATATGTATGTCCAGCCCAATGAGGCTGACTATAAAATTTATCTGTTCCCCCGGGCCCAGGACATGGGCATTCCGGGACAAAACGCCCTGCTGAAGGTGCTGGAAGAGCCGCCGAAGTACGGCGTGTTTATCCTGCTGACGGACAACCCCGAGCGGCTGCTGCCTACGGTGCGCTCCCGGTGCGTCCAGCTTCAGCTGCAGGCGCCGGATGCATCCGCCGCGAAAAACTATCTGGCCAAGAAATTCCCCAACGCATCGCCGGAAGACATCTCGGCAGCCCTTGCCATGGGCGGCGGATTTCTGGGTCAGGCAATGGAGGTTCTTCAGGGAAAGGACGCCTTCGCGCCTCAAACCCAGAGCTTTGCCAAAGCCTACGCCGATGGCGATTCTTTGGGCCTGACCCGGGTGCTTGCACCACTGGAAAAAAGCAAGCGGGATTCTTTGATTCCCCTTTTGGAGCAGTGGTATGCCCTGCTGGAAAACGCCCTTGCCTGCCGCAGCGGCGGCCACGCCCTCAGCCAATACGCCCGGGAAATTGCCGCCCGGCGCAGCGCCAGGGACTTGATGCAAGCCATCGGCGCGCTTAATAAGGGAATCGAATACGCGCAAGGAAATGTTTCTCCCGCCGCCATCTGCGGATGGCTCAGCTGGGAGTTAAGATAAGGAGTAAACTATGACCCAAACCAATTCCCCTGCTTTGGTCGAGGTTGTGGACATTCAGTTCCGCCACGGCCAGAAGGTATATTATTTCTCCCCTGCAGGCCTGCAGCTGCAGCAGGGTGACCATGTGATTATCGACACCGCCCGGGGCCCGGAATACGGCATCTGCACCAGCGGCATCCACACCATTTCCGAGTCTGAAGTGGTTTCTCCCCTGCGAAATGTTCTGCGCTTTGCCAACGACCAGGACGAAAAGACCGTGGAGGAAAACCAAGCCACCGAGCGCAAGGCCCACCAGATTTGTCTGGAAAAAATTGCCGAGCACAATCTGGATATGCAGCTGGTCAGCACCGAATGCACCTTTGACGGCAGCAAAATCCTGTTTTTCTTCACCGCCGACGAGCGGGTGGACTTCCGTGACCTGGTGAAAAACCTGGCATCCGTATTCCACACCCGCATTGAGCTGCGGCAAATCGGCGTCCGGGACAAGGCGAAAATGGTAGGCGGCCTGGGCATCTGCGGCAGACCCTTCTGCTGCGCAAGCTTTTTGGATGATTTCCAGCCCGTGTCCATTAAAATGGCCAAGACCCAAAACTTAAGCCTGAACCCCACCAAAATTTCCGGCACCTGCGGACGGCTGATGTGCTGCCTGAAATACGAGCAGGACGCCTACGAGGATGCTGTGCGCCGCGCCCCCAAGGCCGAATCCTTTGTGGACACCCCCGACGGCCGAGGCACGGTGACCGAGGTGGATTTGCTCCGGGAGCGGGTAAAGGTTCGGATGGAGCACCAGCCGGAGACCATTAACGCCTATCGTAACGAGGATATCGCCGTTCTGCGCAGCGGCAAGGCCAAGAAAAATGACCCCCCGATTCCCGACGATTTGGCTCCCATCTCCGGCGGCGGCAGACGCATTCCCAGGGAAGAACCCCGGGAGGAACCCACTTTGGTAAATCCGGAGAAGTTTATCCTTATGGAGCAGCCGGTCATCCCGGAAGAAGCACCGGAAGTTCCCCAGGAGCAGCCGGAATCCCCAGAGCCCAAGCGCAATAACAATCATCGGCACAACCGCAGGCGCAAACCCCGCAAGGATGCCCCTGCCAAGGCTCCGGAAGCAGGAAACGCCCAAGAGCCTTCCCAGAGCGCCGCTGCCAAGGAAGCTGCCGGGGAAAAGAAAAAACCCAATCGGCACCGCTACAACCGCCACCGCCGCCCCAAGCAGAATAAGCCCCAGGAATAAAAAACAAGACCTCCGGAAAATTCCGGAGGTCTTTTATCATAGGAATTACTGGTTCTCTTCCATTTCCTTCAGAGCGTCCTTGCGGCTGAAGTTTGCCCGGCCCTTCTCGTCGAAGCCCATGAACTTCACCCAGGTCATATCGCCCAGATTCAGGACATCTTCCACCTTTTCTACCCGGCGGTTCTCCAGCTTGGAGATGTGAACCATGCCGTCGTGACCGGGAGCAATCTCAACGAAAGCGCCGATGGGCAGAATACGGACAACCTTGCCGTAGTACAGCTTGCCAACCTCGGGAACGAAGCAGATGTCGTCCACCATCTTCTTGGCGGCGTAGGCAGCGGCGCTGTCCACCGCGGAGATGAATACAGAGCCATCGTCCTCAATGTCCACCTTGGCGCCGGTGTCG
>JAFTMB010000064.1 GCA_017452605.1 Oscillospiraceae bacterium | reverse complement strand
CAGCAGCCTGAGCGGAACAGCCGGTAACGATCAGGATAATATCGTTCTCCAGCAGTTTCTTCCTCAGACCGATGTGGGCGGAGTCGGGACGAACCTTGGGGTTGTTACAGCCGACCATAGCCACAGCGCCGCGGAGGACGCCGGAGTGGACACACTCGATCAGAGGCTTGGTGGTGCCCAGCTCATCAACCTGGGTGTTGGCAACGCCGTCGAGAACCTTCTTAATAGCCTCAACAGAGTAACCTACCCGAGCCTTCTGCTTCTGGTTGGGGATGTTCACCAATTCGGGAGTACGGTTTTTGAAGTTTTCAATAGCCATCTTCACGATCGCCTTTGCATTCTCGCCGGCAGTCTCAGCATGGAACTGAATGAACTCGGAATCGGGCATGCGGGCGATGGGAGAGGTGGTAATAAACTTGGTGTGGAAGCACTTGCTCAGGGGACCAAGGGCGGGGAAGATGCACTGTACGTCCACAACGATGGCCTCGCAAGCGCCGGTAAGTACTACGTTTTCCTGATTCAGGAAGTTACCTGCCATGGGAATGCCGTGACGCATGGTGACTTCGTTGGAGGTACAGCACACACCGGAAACGGTGATGCCCTTTGCTCCCATGCTCTTTGCATAGGCAATCATCTCAGGATCGTTTGCATAGTAAACGATCATTTCAGAAAGGGAGGGGTCGTGACCGTGAACCACGATGTTGACATTGTCCTTTTCCATGACGCCGATGTTGGCCTCGGTGTCGATGGGCTTGGGAGTGCCGAACATAACGTCGGAGAATTCAGTGCCCATCATAGAGCCGCCCCAACCGTCGGACAGACCGGCGCGCAGGGACTGACGGATCAGCGCCTCGGGCAGGGAGGAACAACCCATGTGGGTCATGTGCATAGCCGTGGCGATTTCCCGGTCGAGAGCCCGGGGAGTAATCTCAGCAGCATCCCACAGCTCCTGCGTATGCTGAGGTGCACGCTTGGCAAACTTCTGTGTACCGAAGGGGAAGCCGTATTCCAGCAGGCCGATTTCAGCCATCTCATGAGCCAGATCGTAGATGTCCTTGCCCTCAGTCTCAACGCCCCATTCCTTGGCAATGCGAATCAGCTTCTCAGGATCCTTGACCTGATAGTTGCCGCCCTCCCGGGTCTGGTGCAGGGTGTGCATGATCTCACGGCCATGGTCGGAGTGCGCAGCCGTGCCGCCTACGGTAAAGCGAAGATAGTTACGGGCGACGATACCGTGAACGTCGCAGCCGCAAATGCCCCGAGGAGCCTTGGGGGTAATGCGGCAAGGTCCCATAGAGCAGATTCGGCAGCAAGTGCCTGCTTCACCGAAGCCGCAGTGGGGAGTTTGGTTCTTGACCCGCTGCTGCCAAGTGTCAGCGCCTACCTTCTGTGCTGTTTCCAGCAGGGAATTGGTAGCAGCTTCCATCTCCTCGACGGTTGTTGTAAATGCCCAATCCTTCAATCTTAATTCCTCCTAATAGATATTCAAACCGACACACATGACGCGCATCGGTGCATAGTGCATCTATAATATTTTACCTATAAAGACAAGGAATGTCAATCGTCTTTTTGACACAAAATCCTATGGTTTTTTTATCCCCGGGCGGGGGTTTTTTGTTTCTTTCTCCCATAGGCTTATTCCGGGGCATTTTGTTGCCTTGAATTCATTGACTTTTTAATCCAATGTGGTAAAATAAATCCAGTTCATAAAAAATACATAAATCAGGAGATGATTCGTATGAAGAAATTACCTCTCGGCATCCGAATTCTGCTCGGCTTTATTTCTTTCCTGCTGTGCGTGGTCCTTTTTGTCACCACTATTTGCACTGCTCTGCTGGGCGATTTGTCCGTAGCCTTCCGCAAGGACAACCTGCAAAAGCTCATCACCCAGACCCTGTTTTCCAACGCAATTTCCCGTCAGATTCCGCCTGCTTCCGGCGTTTCCGGCGGCCATCCCCATGTCGCTGCCCCGGTCATCAAGCCCGACAGCCTGACCGTGCTGCCCGACGAGGCTGACGCCGGCGCTCCCTCCACCTCCGCTCTGGTGGAATGGATTTACAGCACCATGACCGAAGGTCTGCCTAAGGAAGATATGGAAGACGAAGCCTTCCCCACCCTGGAGGAGGTTCAGAGCTTCGTGGAAGAGTCCACCCTGAGTGATTTCCTGGCGGAAAAGAGCGCATCCTTGGTTTCCGACATTATCACCGGCGAAAACACCACCACCCTCACTGTGGATGAAATCAAGCAGCAGCTGGAAAACAACGCCGCGCTGATTGAAAAGACCTTTGGCATCCCCATGGACGCAGAAGTAATTTCCCAGATTACCACCGCCATGGCAGAAACCCCAGTCATCAAGCAGATTCAGGAAGAGGGCGTTAACTCCATCGTCCAGGATTTGGTGGACAGCGGCGCCATTTCCATTCCCGGCATGGCTCCTGTTAATCCCGAATCCGGCAACGCCGGCAGCGACGCTGAAGGCAGCACCGGTAACTCCGGCGGTCTGTCCGTTCCCAATTCCCCCATGGCCATCATCAACACCCTGCGCTCCATCGTTTCCACCACCACGCTGCTGATTATGATTGGCATCTGCCTGGCTCTCATCGGCCTGCTGCTGCTGGTTAACATGAAGCAGATTTGGGTGGGCGTCCGCAAGGCAGGCTTCACCATCGGTCTGGCGTCCCTGCCGCTGTGCGCTGTCACCATTGTGGCGCTGTTCGCAACCGACACCCTCAACGATATTCTGGGCGGCGCAACTCCCTTGTTCAAGGGCATCATGTTCATCGTCAACCTCACCGTTCCCATCCACTTTGGCATTTTGGCTCTGGGCGTAATTCTGATTGTATCCAGCTTCTTCATCAAGCGGGCCATCCGGAAGAAGTATCTGAAGGCCGCCAGAGAGCTGGCTAACCAGCCCGTGGTTACTGCCGTTATGGATGAAAACACCCTCGTCGACGCAACCCCGGAAGAAGCCATCGCCGCAGAAGCAACCGAGGAAGCCGCTCCCGCCGAGGAAGTGGCAGAAGCCTCCGAAGAAACCGTTGAGGCCGAAGAAGCTGCTGAAGAGGCTGTCGCGGCTGATGCAGCTGCAGAAGAAGCTGTCGAAGAAGAAGCACCCGCAGAACCCGTATAATATTGCACACATAAAAGCACCGTCCGTCGGACGGTGCTTTTCTTTTTAGAGCTTGCAGTATTGGGTCGCAGTTTTGGCTGCCAGCGCGGCATTGTTCAGCACCAGCTGAATGTTGGACGCCAGGCTGTCGCCGCCGGTAAGCTCGGCTACCCTTGCCAGCAGGAAGGGGGTGGTATCCTTGCCCCGGATGCCCTGCTGGCTGCACTCGGCAAGAGCCTTTTCAATGGCGGCGTCAATTTCTCCGCCGTCCATGGCGTATTCCTCCGGAATGGGGTTCGTCACCAGCATGCCACCGCCCAGGCCCATTTCCCTTTGGACATAAAGGGCCTTTGCCAGCTCTTCGGGGGTATCAATCCGATAGTCCACACCCAGACCGGAATGGCGGCTGTAAAAGGCGGGGAGCTCCTGCGTGCCGTAGCCAATCACCGGCACGCCCTTGGTTTCCAGATATTCCAGTGTCAGCCCCAAATCCAAAATCGCCTTTGCGCCGGCGCACACCACCATCACCGGGGTGACCGCCAGCTCCTCCAAATCCGCGGAGATGTCCATGGTGGTTTCCGCGCCCCGATGCACGCCGCCGATGCCGCCGGTGGCAAAAATTTTGATGCCTGCCATGTGGGCGATAATCATGGTGGTGGCAACGGTGGTAGCGCCGTCTTCACCCCGGGCGCACAGCACCGCCAAATCCCGGCGGGACGCCTTGTGAATGGCTGTGCCTTTCTTGCCGAAATATTCAATTTCCTCCGGGCTAAGACCCGCCTTCAGCCGGCCGCCGATAATGGCGATGGTTGCCGGCACAGCGCCGTTTTTCCTCACCGTTTCCTCCACCGCCAGCGCGGTCTGCACATTCTGGGGGTAGGGCATTCCATGGGAAATGATGGTAGACTCCAGCGCCACCACCGGCTTTCCCGCCTTCAGCGCCTGCTTAACCTCAGGATTGATGTCCAAATAAGCGTTCATGGGAAACCTCCTGCTTGTGTTTTTTCTCATTATACCAAAAAAATCCCGGTTTTCAACCGGGTCTATTTCCCGGACAAGGCACATAGGCTATACCACCAATTCTACGGAGGGATTCCCTATGAAACGATTATCCGTCTTTTTGTGCCTTGCCCTGCTTATCGGTCTTTTCGCCCTGCCTGCCCAGGCGGCTGACCTTGCCCTGCCGGGAAAGAGCGCTTTGCTGATGGACATCGCCACCGGCACCGTGCTTTATGAGCAAAACGCCCACGAAAAACTCGCCCCCGCCTCGGTGACCAAGGTGATGACCATGCTGCTGATTATGGAGGCCATCGACTCCGGCCGCATCGGCTGGGATGACACCGTCACCGCCTCCGAGTCCGCCGCCGCCAAGGGTGGCAGCCAGATTTATCTGAAGGTAGGGGAAACCATGTCCGTCACAGACATGGTCAAGTCCATTGCCGTCAGCTCCGCCAACGATTGCGCCTGCGCCATGGCAGAGCATATCGCCGGCTCTGAAACCGCCTTTGTGGAGCTTATGAACAAGCGGGCGGAGGAGCTGGGGATGAAGGACACCCATTTCGTCAACTGCACCGGCCTTGACGATGACCCCAACGCCAAAGACCACTTAACCTCTGCCCACGACATTGCCATTATGTCCCGGGAACTGATGAAAAACCACCCGGACATTCAAAAATACACCACCATTTGGATGGACACTGTCCGCGGCGGCGCATTCGGTCTTTCCAACACCAATAAGCTGGTGCGGTTTTACCCCGGCGCCACGGGTCTGAAAACCGGCTTTACCTCCGCCGCAGGCTACTGCCTTTCCGCCACCGCAGCCCGGGACGGTCTGGGCCTTGTGGCTGTAGTGATGGGCTGCGCCACCTCCCAGGAGCGGTTTGCCGCCTGCAAGCAGCTGCTGGACTACGGCTTTGCCGGCTTCGCCCTTGTAAAGCCGGAGCTTCCCCAGGATCATACGGTTGCCGTCAAGCTGGGAGCCGAGGCCTCGGTGACCGCCGTTCCTGCCGAGGATGTGGAGCTGCTCATTGACAAATCCCAGAAAAACTCCGTCACCACCGAGATTATCCTGGATGAATCCGTCACCGCCCCGGTCAGCGCCGGACAAAAGCTGGGAACTCTCACCGTGAAAGCAGGCGACCAGGTGCTGCGGCAGGTGAGTATGGTGGCAGGCAAAGGGATTCCCCGGTTAAGCTGGGGAGATTTGTTCTGGCAAATTCTCCGCCGCATGGCCATGGCGGCATAAAAAGCAAAATTAAGCCCTCCCCGCTGGGGAGGGTGGCCGAGCGTAAGGCGAGGCCGGGTGAGGTTTTTCTGCAGATGCACCTCATCCGTCATTTGCTCGTTCCTCGCAAATGCCACCTTCCCCAAAGGGGAAGGCTTTTTTGTTAGAAATCCGGGATGTACTGCCTGCCTGCAGAGGATTCCTCCTGGGTAAATCCCTCCAGGCCGTTCAGATACATCCAGCTGAGCGCCGCGTCGTACTCCTCTTCGGTGATGGGTCTATTGAAGGGGGCGGGGAGTCCGCCCATGGGGGTATACTGCCGCATCAGGCTTACCAGCACCTGCCCCGGGGCAAAGGTTTCCCCAATCCAATCGAGAACTTTCAGGGAATTTTCCACACAGCCGGGCAAAATCAGATGACGGATCACCGTGCCGGACAGCAGCCGTTCTCCGTCAAAGCGAACCGGGCCGGTTTGCCGAACCATTTCCTTGATCGCCGCCTTTGCTGCCGGAAAATAATCCTGGGCGCCGGAAAGCCGGACTGCCAAATCCGCATCTGCGTATTTCATGTCCGGCAGGTAGATGTCCACCTTGCCCTCCAGCAGTTTCAATGTTTCCACCCGCTCATAGCCGCCGCAGTTATACACCACCGGCACGGGAAGTTTTTCTTCCAGGGCAGGCAGTAAGGTGGGAAGATAGTGGGTGGGGGTGACCAAATCAATGTTTTCCGCGCCCCGGGCAATCAAATCCTCCATGATTTCCCGCAGCCGTCGGCTATCCGCCGCCTCACCCCTTGGGCTTGCGCTGATGGCGGCATTCTGGCAGTATTTACACCGCAGGGTGCAGCCGCCGAAGAAAATCGCCCCGCTTTTTCCGACCGGGGACAGAGCTGGCTCTTCCCAGGGATGGAGCATGGCTTTTGCCACCAGCGCCACATCCGCTGCGCCGCAAAATCCCACTTCTCCCGCGGTTCTGTTTACCCGGCAGCGCCGGGGACAAAGCTCACAGTAAGCATAGTCCATGCCAAGGCCTCCTTTTTGCTGAAGTATATCACACTTTTCTCCAAATGCAAAGAGCCCATCTTTGTTGTGT
>JAFTMB010000063.1 GCA_017452605.1 Oscillospiraceae bacterium | reverse complement strand
TATGCTGAATGCCCTTGCCGTCGTCGGTAAAGGCGATGACATTTTGGGCCATGCCCTTCATGTCGGAGAGCTGTTCGCCTTTCTGCCCAACAGTAATAGAGCCGTAGGGATAGATGCGAATCATACCGTCTTGCCGAATGATGTCCAGCTGTTCTTTCAATGCGGCTTTGGAATCAGGCACCGGATTTAAGTTGGGCATGGTGCAAACAGCGGTGTATCCGCCGTGGGCAGCAGCCAGAGACCCGGTCAAAATCGTCTCCTTATATGAAAATCCCGGCTCTCTGAAATGCACATGCACATCACAAAAGCCGGGAATAACAGCATAATCGGAAGAATGAAAAGCACACATATCAACGGAGGAAAGACGATCCATAACAGCATCACGGACACTCGGAGCAAAACCAGACAGATCAAGATTGGTGTTTTGAGTCTGAATAGCCATAGCGATCTCCTTTCGTCAATAAACATATTTATCCCTCGAATTATACCACGCACGGTTATAGGTTGTCAACCGAAATTCCCGGTAAATTCTGGGTTTTCATCAAAAAAAGTCACCGGCAAACCGGTGACTTTTTTGTTACAGTGTTACAGCTCTTCGCTGACTGCCAGCAAGAGAATACCGATAATGACAACGGCGATAAATACATAGGTTTTCCAGGAGAGCTTTTCTTTCAGGAAAATCCTGGAAAGCAGAAGAGAAACCACACATACAGAGGAGAGAATGGGGGCTGCAACTGCGTCAACGCCACCGAGGGCATACACGTATGTAAACTGACCGGCGGTTTCAAACACAGCAGCCAGGACCTTGTCCTTGTTCTGGGATACAGGACCAAACTTGACTCCCTTTGCTTTCATAAAGATGAACAGACCTAGAGCAAAAGCGGCAAAAGTCAGCTCATAGCTGGTATTGGCGACGGCTTCCATGGTCTCTTCGGTGACATCCACAAAAGGAGCGTCCGCAATCTCTTCCACCAGGAAAAAGGCGTCATCCATGAATGTGCCAAACGCATCCAGAAGGGCATACACGAAAGGCATGCAAAAGGCGACAATGGCCAGTTTTTTGCCCAGCTTCTTCTTTCTCTGGGTCTCGCCGTGGTTTTCTAAATAACTGACGCCAACAACGCCAACTGCGATCACGCCAACAGCAATCCAGGTGAGCCAGTGGAATTCATCACCCATAAACAAGGCAAACAGCAGAACGCAAATGACACCGGCTGAATTCTCAATGGGATCGGAAATGGATTCCTCAAGGAAGCGCATTCCAAAATAAGAGAAGGCCATGGAGATGATGTAGAACAAGGAAACGGGAAGATAGATCAAAAGGTTAATGGGGTTATAGTTGATGTCCTGTGTCAGCAGGGTAAAGATGGCGTGAGCTCCCATGACAACACCGACCCAGACGCAGATCTTCAGGTGGGAGTATTTTTCATTGGGAAGCGCGCCCTTTTTGTAAAACAGTTCTGCTGTGCCCCACAAAAGAGCGGTGGCGATGGAAAAGAATAACCAAGACATATTTGTTTCCTCCCTAGATATTTACAAGGTCTGCGTCTACCATTTTTTGCAGGCTCATTAAGATACCAAGCTTGGCGTGGTGCCAGGTAAGACCGCCCTGGAAATACACGGCGTAAGGCTCGCGGATGGGGCCGTCGGCAGAAAGCTCAATGGAAGAGCCCTGAATGAAAGCGCCGGCTGCCATAATTACTTTGTCGCCGTAGCCGGGCATATCCCAAGGCAGGGGAGTGGCAAAGCTGTCCACCGGGGCAGCCGCCTGAATGCCCTTGCAGAAGGCAATCATGCCCTCTTCGCTGCCCAGCTCCACTGCCTGAATAATGTCATGACGGTCTTCTGTGGCGTTGGGGAAGCAGCGGAAGCCAAGGGGTTCATACAGATTCGCGGCGAAGATTGCGCCCTTTTCCGCGCCTGCAACCACAGTAGGCGCCAGGAAGAAGCCCTGGTAAAGACTGGTCATCAGGCCCAGGTTTGCACCCACCTCCTGACCCAAACCGGGAGCGGAAAGGCGGTAGGCGCAGCGGTCGATGCAGGACTTTTTGCCTACAATGTAGCCGCCAATGGGGGCAAGACCGCCGCCGGGGTTTTTAATCAGGGAGCCAACAGTCATATCCGCGCCCACATCAGAAGGTTCCATGGTTTCCACAAATTCGCCGTAGCAGTTATCCACCATCACCAGCACATCCGGCTTGACGGATTTACAGAATGCAATCAGCTGGCCGATTTGCTTGACGGAGAAGGTGGGGCGGGTGGCGTAGCCCTTGGAGCGCTGAATGGTAATGAGCTTTGTTTTTTCGTTGATGGCGGCGCGGATGCCGTCGTAGTCAAATGTACCGTCGCTTAGCAAATCCACCTGGCGATAGGTTACGCCGTACTCAGCCAAAGAGCACTGGCTGGGGCGGATGCCGATGACTTCCTGCAGGGTATCGTAGGGAAGACCCACGGGAGAAAGCAGCTCATCTCCAGGCAGAAGATTGGCGCTTAAAGCAACAGTCAAGGCGTGGGTGCCGCAGGTGATTTGGGGGCGAACCAGAGCGGCCTCGGTGTGGAACACATCGGCGTAGACCCGCTCTAAGTTATCCCGGCCAACATCGTCGTAGCCGTAGCCGGAGGTAGCCGCAAAGCAAGCGGCAGACACCCGGTTTTTCTGCATGGCGGCGATGACCTTTGCCTGGTTGTGCTCGGCGATCTGGTCAATGACGGCAAAGCGTTCAGACAAACGCGCCAGAGCCTGCTCGCCGTACGCATATACTTTGGGGCTGATGCCGATTTCCCCATATAAATTCAGTAATTCTTCCATGTTTATTTTTCCTCGTTCTTTACATTGCTGAGTATTTGATTTGCCAAATGATTCAAAACCTCGGGTCGGGAAACAATCAAGCCGGTGTCTTCTTCGGCGAGAATCAGCAGGGTATCTCCCGGGCGGATGCCGAACAGCTCTCTTGCTTCCTTGGGAATCACGATTTGGCCACGGTCACCGACCTTAGCGGTTCCGAATACCCGCTGGGCGTTTTGCTTGGCTAATATGTGCTTGCCGCCTGCCACTTTCGGCACCTCCTTTGGATCACATTTTTCATACTTTTCACACTTTGGTATTATAAATAATCTGTCATAAAATGTCAACTGTAAAGTTAATCTCTGGAGCGACGGCGGCCGAAAAGCATCAAAAGCCGCAGCAGCTGAGCGATTGCCACCGCGGTGGCTGCTACATAGGTTAAGGCGGCGGCGGTCAGTGTCTTCCGGGCGCCGACCTGTTCTTCGTCTGTCAGAATGTTGCTGTCTTCAATGGCGGCCATGGCGCGGCGGCTGGCGTTGAATTCCACGGGGAGGGTCACCAGCTGAAAAACAACAGAAAGGCCGAAGCAGGCGATGCCTACATACACAAGGGTATAGGAAAAGCTTTCCAGAAAGGTAAGCACAAGACCCAGCAGAATCAGGGGCATGGCGAGCTTGGAGCCGATGTTGGTAATGGGGACAATGGCGGCCCGGAGCTTTATGGGTGCATAGTTTTGGGCGTACTGCACTGCATGGCCTGCTTCGTGGCAGGCAACGCCGATGGCGGCGGTGGAGGTGGCGTCGTGGACACTGTCAGACAAACGGATAACATTTGTTTTGGGGTCATAGTGGTCGGTCAGATTGCCGCTGACGCGCTGAATCTGCACATCGGTAATGCCGTTGGCAAGCAAAACCCGGCGGGCGGCATCCGCTCCGGTAATTCGCCGGACAGATTGCTGAGAGGCGTATTTTTTGAAGGTGCGGTTTACATTGCTGCTTGCCCAAAGGGAAAGAATGAGGCAGGGCAAAACCAGCACGAGATAGGTCATATCAAATCCGTAATACAAAGGCATTGTGATTCCTCCTTAAAATTTCTGAAGTTATTATACCACCGGATAAGGCTCTGTCAATCGCCCTACTTGACCGAAAGGGATAGGAAAGTTATAATTTTACTGAGTAAAATGTTGGCAAAATGCGTATTAGGGGTAGGGAGGTGACGAAAATGTCCGAATTCGGTGAAAGTAGCTACCGCCGTTTTCAGCAGGGAGATACCGGGGCAATGGAAGAGATTGTCCGGAGGTATTCCGATGCGCTGGTTCGCTATGGCTTTAGCCTTGTGAAGGATTCTTTCATAGCTGAGGACATAGCGGCAGAAACCTTTGCGACTCTGTTTTTCAAGAAACCCAGGCTGAAAAGCCATGACCACCTGCGCCATTATCTATACCGCGTGGCCCATAACAAGGCCATGGATTATCTGCGCCGTCATAAACAATCCCTGCCTCTGGAGGATGTGGAAAATGTCCTGGGTGGGGGAGATTTGGAAGCTGCGGCCCTGCGCAAAATGCGAAATGAAACGGTGTATATAACGATGCAAAAGCTGCCCACCCAATATCGGGAGGTTTTGCAGCTTACTTATTTTGAAAGGTTCTCCATTGAACAGTGCTGCAAGATTCTGCAAAAAAACAGCAAGGGCGTATACAATCTCCTTGCCCGGGCAAAAGCCGCCCTAAAGAACTTACTGGAAAAGGAGGGCATTACCCATGAAGACCTATTCTGATCGCATGAATGCCATTTTCGATAAAATGCAAGCCAAAAAAACAGCCAGAAGAAACCGGAATATCGTCATAACCGCTTGCTTAGGTTTGGCGCTGATTGTTTCCGCCTTTGTGCTGTTTACACCTTTTAGAACTTCCGCGCCGGATGTTTCCGAGTACCGGATGAGCGACTATTATTCCATTATTCAGCGAATCAACGAAGCGACCTATCAGAAACCCCGGTTTAAGAACAATTACGAGGTTTTGATGAATCAGCTGGAGGGTGTCTATAAAAATGCTGCTCAAGATTTTGCCGGTGGCATGGATGTGGCTGTACCGGAGGCCAATGAACCCATGTCAGGAGTAAGCACCGGCACCAATCAGGGCAGCTATGTGGAAGTAACCGACAATCAGGTGGCGGGAGTCATTGAAGCAGACCTTTTCAAGCGCAGCGATAAATACCTGTATCACCTGTACCAAAATACCCTCCATGTGTATTCCATTGCCGGAGAGGAATCCAAGCTTCTGGATTCCGAAGAGAATGTGATGGAAGATATGCACATGGGCGTCGGCAAGTACTCCAACACCCAAATGTATCTTTCCCAGGATTGCAAGCGGGTGATTCTGATCACCGACGGTTACCGCGCCAGTGACAAGGAAAGCTATGTGGTCATTCGTTCTTTCAATGTGGAAGACCCGGAAAATATTGCGGCTGACGGCTATTTACTGGTTTCCGGCTCAGCCATTTCTTCCCGCATGGTAGACGGAAAGCTGCTGCTTATCAGCAAATTCCGGGTGCGGGCTAACAAGGACTTTTCCGATGAGTCCACATTCCTGCCCCAGGTAGGAACGCTGGATGCTATGCAAAGCGTGGCGGCGGAGGATATTATTGCTCCGGATCAGCTCAGCAGCACCCAGTACACTGTGGTGACGAAAATCGACGGCAACGAGTTAAAGCTTTTGGACACCGCTGCATTTTTGTCCTACTCCGATGAAATCTATGTATCGGGCAGTCGTATTTTTGCCACCCGGGGTTACTCTGCAACCAAGCAGGAAGACAATAAGACTGTCACCACCACCATGACCCAGATTTCCGGCATCAGCTATACCGGAGAAACCATGGAATATGAAGGCTCTGTGGAAATTGAGGGCGCAGTTAAGAATCAGTACAGCATGGACGAATATGAGGGGATTCTTCGGGTGGTGACCTCCACAAACCGCTCGTTAACGGAAGAGGAAAACGGCTATAATGTAAGATTTCTTACAACGCGGAATGTAAATCTTTACTGTGTCAGCTTGCAGGATTATCAGATTGCCGCCTCCATTGTCGGCTTTGCCCCGGAGGGAGAGACCGCAGAATCCGTCCGGTTTGACAAAAATAGCGCCTATGTCTGCACCGCAGAGGTCATTACCCTTACGGACCCGGTGTACTTCTTCGACCTTTCTGACCTTGATAACATCACCTGGAAAGACACCGGCACAATCGACGGCTACTCTACCTCTCTTATCAACTTCGGCGATGAATACCTGCTGGGTATCGGATACAACGAAGAGCGGTGGCTGAAGATTGAAGCCTATGTGGAGTCTGCCAATGGGGTCATTTCTCTGGCAAGCTACGAGCCGAAAGCCATGTTCTCCGAAGAATATAAATCCTACTTTATTGACAGAGAGAACCAGCTTCTGGGCATCGCCACGATGCCTTATGAATACGGAAGTAATCAATATGTGCTGCTGCTGTTCAACGGATATAAGTTCATTGAAGTGGCGAAATTGGATGTTGAGGGCAGCCTGGACGATATTCGCAGCACCATGATTGATGGGTATCTGTATGTTCTTGACAATGACCTGCAGGTTGTAAAAGTGATGCCGTAAATCATCAGTTAAGTAAAAAAACAGGGCTTCGGCCCTGTTTTTTATTTTACGGGTAGTCAAATAGGAAAAAATGATGTATAGTAAAGAAAACGGAAAAGGAGCTTACAAAATGGATATTATTCATATCACCAAAGAGAATTTTGACAAAGAGGTCATGCAAAGCGACAAGCCTGTGCTTCTGGATTTTTACGCCGATTGGTGCGGCCCTTGCCGGATGGTAGCTCCCACCTTGGAGGAAATCGCAGGTGAGCGGGAGGATATTACCATCGGTAAAATCAATGTGGATACTGACCCCGAGCTTGCAATTCGGTTTCAGGTCAGCTCCATTCCGCTGCTGGTTGTGATGGATAAGGGACAGGTTGTCAGTAAAGCCCTGGGCGCAAGACCGAAGCAGAGCATTCTCGATATGCTGCCTTAAGAGGAGGATAGGGTTATGGACGCAATTCGTGTGAAGAAGTTATCTCCCAATGCCATGCTGCCTACATACGGCTCTTTGGAAGCGGCGGGCGCTGACCTGTATGCCTGCCTGGAGGAAGAAATCACCATCGCCCCCGGCGAAACGGCGTGGATTGGCACGGGATTATCCCTGGAAGTTCCCAAGGGCTGCGCCGGTCTTGTTTACGCAAGAAGCAGCCTGGGTGCAAAACGGGGTCTTGCCCCTGCCAACAAGGTGGGCGTGATTGACAGCGACTATCGGGGAGAGGTGAGAGTGGTTTTGTTTAACCACAGCGCGAAGGCCCAGACCGTTGCTCCGGGTGAGCGAATCGCTCAGCTGCTCATTACCCCGGTTGTGACACCGCCTTATGTGGAGGCGGAGGAATTGTCCTCTACCGACCGGGGCGCAGGCGGCTTTGGTTCTACCGGAAAATAAAAGAATGCGGCGTGAATGCTCACGCCGCATTTTCTGTTAGTAATAGAGGATGTCGGAATAGGTGGGGTAGGGCCAGTAGGACTTGTCGGTCAGCTTTTCCAAAAGGTCTGCATCCTTGCGGACAGACGCCATGGCGGGAACAATGACATCGCTGTAATAATCCGCTGCGCTGCGGCTTTCTGCGGGAACCTGCTTCATAGCCTTGTGCAGGTCTTCTACCTTACGATACATCCGATTGGTGCATTCCGTCAGCCGGCGGCTGAGATCCAGCTCTGCGCATTCGTCTGCCAGATTGCCAAGAACCTGCTTCTTGCGTACAACAGATTCGGCAAGGTCGGAAGAATACTTCATGGCAGCCGGCAGAATCTGATGCAGAGCCATATCCACCATGGTCTTTGCTTCAATGCGGATATGCTTGCAGTAGTCTTCCAGATGAATTTCGTATCTTGCCCGGAATTCTGTTTCGGTGTAAATGTTGTGCCGGGTGACCAGGTCCACATTCTTGGGGTGGATGTAGGTAGGCAGCGCCTTTGCGGTAGAACGCAAATTGCTTAAGCCACGTTTTTCGGCTTCTTCCTGCCACTGGTCAGAGTAGCCGTTGCCGTTGAAGATGATTCGTTGGTGCTTGGTGAAGGTGTCGTACACCAGCTTTTGCAGAGCGGAGTCAAAATCCTCGGCGTTTTCCAGAATATCAGCAAACTGGGCCAGCTCCTCAGCCATAATGGTGTTCAGGGCGATGTTGGGGCCTGCAATGGACTGGGAAGAGCCCAGCATACGGAATTCAAACTTGTTGCCGGTGAAGGCCACAGGGGAGGTACGGTTGCGGTCGGTGGTGTCCTTGGGAATGGGGGGCAGAACGTCCACGCCGATTTTCATAACGCCCTGACTCTGGTCGGTGTAGTTGACACCCTGGATAATGGAGTTGACAACAGCGGTCAGCTCGTCGCCCAGGAAAATGGAGATGATAGCAGGAGGCGCTTCGTTGGCGCCTAAGCGGTGGTCATTTCCGGCGTAGGCAACGGTACAGCGCAGCAAATCCTGATATTCGTCAATGCCCTTGATAAAGGCGGCGAGGAACACCAGAAACTGGGCGTTCTGCCGGGGAGTATCGCCGGGCTTGAAGAGATTCTTGCCGGTGTCGGTGCACAGCGACCAGTTGTTGTGCTTGCCGGAGCCGTTGACACCGTCAAAGGGCTTTTCGTGGAGCAGGCACACCAGGTTGTGCTTGGCAGCGCATTTTTTCATAACCTGCATGGTCAGCTGGTTGGCGTCGCAGGCGTTACTGGCGTCGGTGAAAATGGGAGCCAGTTCGTGCTGGCAGGGAGCGCCTTCGTTGTGCTTGGTCTTGGAAAGAATACCCAGGCGCCACAGCTGCTCATCCAAATCCTTCATGAAATTGCTGACCCGGGTGCGGATGGTGCCGAAATAATGGTCATCCAGCTCCTGACCCTTGGGGGGCTGAGCGCCGAACAGGGTACGGCCGGTCAGACGCAAATCTTCCCGCTGGTTGTAAATAGAGCGGGGGATGAGGAAGTATTCCTGCTCTGCGCCAACGCTGACATTGACCCGCTTGGTGGTGTTGTCGCCAAAGAGCCGCAGTATTCTCAAGGATTCTCTGGAAACCTCCTCCAAAGAGCGCATGAGAGGGGTTTTCTTATCGAGAGCTTCGCCGGTGTAAGAGAAGAAGCAGGTGGGTATGTATAAGCTGTTATCCCGGACAAAGGCGAATGCAGTGGGGTCCCAGGCGGTATAGCCCCGGGCTTCAAACACTGCCCGCAGACCGCCGGAGGGGAAGCTGGAGGCATCGGGTTCGCCCCGGACCAATTCCTTGCCGGAGAAATCCATGATGACCTTGCCTTCGCCCACGGGGGTAATGAAGGAGTCATGCTTTTCCGCGGTGATGCCGGTCATGGGCTGGAACCAGTGGGTGTAGTGGGTTGCGCCTTTTTCCAAGGCCCACTGCTTCATGGCCTCGGCGATGGCATTGGCAATCTCCAGCGGCAGGGAAGAGCCGGTGCTGATGCACTGCTTCCAGGCGGCATACACTTCGGCGCTGAGCCGGTCTTTCATGGTAGATTCATTGAACACATCTGTTCCGAAAATCTCGGGGACATTCAAAATTTCACTCACAAAAACAGCGTCCTTTCTTTGTGGGTTTTATTGGGGCGCAGCCATGCTGTAAGCTGCAATACTTATCTATTGTATTCTATGCTAATTCATAAGAAATTGCAAGTAGAAATAATTGAGGAAAAGCCATGGCTTGGTGGTTGCAATTTTTCACATTCAGGCGTATAATGTAGGCAACTTATAGGAAGGGATGGATGAAGATGAATTACGCTTCTTTGACATCTGCGCAGGCGGCGGAGCAGTACGATAAGCTGCAAGCGGAATACGAAAGCTGGAAGGCTAAAAATCTCAAGCTGAATATGGCCCGGGGCAAGCCCTCTTCCATGCAGCTGGATTTGGTAAGCGATATTTTAACCGTTCTGCAAGACCCTGCCGAATGCCATGTCGACGGCCTGGATGCCCGCAATTACGGCGAGCTCGCCGGACTTCGGTGCGCCCGGGAGTACTGGGCGGATGTGCTTGGCTGCTCCTGGCAGGAAACCTTTGTGGGCGGCGCGTCCAGCCTGACGCTGATGTATGATGTGATTTCCAAGGCCTTTACCCATGGCCTGAAAAACAGCGAAAAACCCTGGTGCAAGGAAGAAGTGGTAAAATTCCTTTGCCCCAGCCCCGGTTATGACCGGCATTTCCGCATCACCCAGTCCTTCGGCGCTGAGCTGATTACCGTTCCCATGACGGAAAACGGTCCGGATATGGATATGGTGGAAGAACTGGTAAAAGACCCTGCTGTCAAGGGCATTTGGTGTGTTCCCAAGTACTCCAATCCCCAGGGCATTACCTATTCCGATGAAACCATCCTGCGCCTTGCCAAGCTGAAGCCTGCGGCCAGGGATTTTGTGATTATGTGGGATAATGCCTACTGCGTGCACGAATTTGAGGGAGAATTCAAGCCCTTTGCGGACATGCTCGCCCTTTGCCGGGAGCAGGGAAATGGGGACATGGTGTATGAATTTGCATCCACCTCGAAAATTACCTTCCCCGGTTCCGGTATCTCCGTAATGGCATCCTCCGAAGAAAACATTGCCTATATGCTGAAGCTCATGGATGTGCAGATGATTTCTTACGATAAGGTTAATCAGCTGCGCCATGTAAAGTACCTGAAAGATAAGGCTCACACTTTGGAGATTATGAAGCGTCACGCAGGGGTTATGGCTCCCAAGTTTGATCTGGTTTTGAAGACCCTTGATAAGGAGCTTGCTCCCTTGGGCTTTGCCAGCTGGAATAAGCCTGCAGGCGGTTACTTTGTCAGCCTGGATACCATGCCCGGCACAGCAAAGCGGGCGCTGAAGCTGTGCGCGGAAGCTGGCGTAACCATGACCAGCGCAGGCGCAACCTATCCCTACGGCATCGACCCCAACGACAGCAATATCCGTATCGCTCCCAGTCTGCCTCCTCTGGAGAAGTTGGAAAAGGCTATGCAGGTGTTCTGCCTTTGCCTGAAGCTGGCTGCTCTGGAAAAGGTCATGGCGTGAAATGGCTGGCATGAAGAAACTGATTTCTTTTATTAAAAAGCACTACGACATTCTGGCGTATTTGTTTTTCGGCGGACTGACAACGGTTGTGAACTATGTGATTTATCTGCCGTGTCTAAACTGGCTGCAGCTATCGGCCAGCGTCAGCAATGTGATTGCATGGGTGTTCGCGGTTGCCTTTGCCTTTTTGACCAACAAACCCTTTGTGTTTAAAAGCCGGGATTGGTCTGCCAGAGTGGTGTGGCCGGAACTGGTGAAATTTGTGGGCTGCAGAGTAAGCTCCGGCGCGCTGGAAACTTTGATTTTGCTGGTGTCTGTGGACATTCTTGGCGGCAACGGCAATCTGTGGAAGCTCATTACCAGCGTTTTGGTAATCATAATCAATTATTTCGGCAGTAAGCTTTTGGTATTTAAAAATCGAGCCTCAAAATGAGGCTCGATTTTTTTAGCCGTATTTTTCTTTCAGGTAAAGGATTGCCTGGCGATAGCCGTCAAGGCCCTGTCCTTTTATGGTTTTTTCGCAGTACATTCCGGCGTAGGAAATCTGGCGGAAAGCCTCCCGGCTGTCAACCTTGGAAATGTGAACCTCCACCGCAGGGATGGACACCGCTTTCAGCGCGTCCAAAATGGCAACAGAGGTGTGGGTGTAGGCTGCGGGGTTGATGACAATGCCGCCGAAAACGCCGTAGGCGGCTTGGATGGTGTCTACAATTTGACCCTCGTGGTTGGATTGGAACTGGGTGATTTCCAGGCTTTCTTCAGCGGCTGTTTTCTCTAAAAGAGAAAGCAGGTCAGAAAAGGTCTGTTTGCCGTAAATATCCGGCTCCCGAATACCCAGCATATTGATGTTCGGGCCGTTAATAACCAAGATTTTCATGTTATCCCTCCCAGATTTTCAGGATTTCCTCAGCTGCCCTGCAAGGTTCGCCGTTGTTGTCTATCAGGTGGTCAGCAAAGCGCTGATACATGGGGCGTCTGGCTTCATACATTTGCGCCAGCTTCCCGGATTTCGACAGCGGCCTTCCCTCGGTTGCCAGCTTATCGAGTCCTCGTTCCAGGCAGAAAAGAGTGCCGTTTTGGTGCAAGAGGGGATAGTTTCGCTCCTGTGTCACGGAGCCGCCGCCGGTGGCGATGATTGCGCCGGAGCCCTTGCCCAGAATTTCAAGCACCTGGGTTTCCATGAGTCTAAAAGCTTCTTCACCCTCTTGAGCGAAAATGTCCGGAATGGACTTTTGAAAGTGGTTTTCCAGGTATGCATCGGCGTCAATGAAAGGTTGTCCTGTTTTTTCAGAAAGCAGCTTACCCACCGTGGTTTTGCCGCAGCCGGGCATGCCAATGAGAATCAGGTTTTCCATTTTGCATTTCAAAATGCGGTGAATTTCTCCGATTTTACTGTCGGGAATCTGGGTTTGGGTAAACCACTCGGCAGATTCTTTCGCCTGAGCAACCAGCATCAAAAGGCCATTATAGCAGGGAATCCCCAGATTCTCCGCGTCCAGCATCAGCTGGGTTCTGGCGGGATTGTAGATAAGGTCCAGCACACCTTCCAGTTTAGGAAACTGGGATACATCCAAGGGCGCTTTGCCGGTATTTGGATACATGCCCACGGGGGTGGCATTCACAATCAAGGCCGCATCGGCGTGGAGGAAAAGATTTTGGTAATTGTTTTCCCCAGTACGGGATACGGTGATGACTTCAGCGCCTGCGTTTTTAAGAACCTGCACTGCCGTAACCGCCGCGCCGCCGCTGCCCAAAACCAGAGCTTTTTTGCCGGGAATGGATACGCCACTGGTTTTTAGCATGGTTTGGAAGCCAAAATAGTCAGTGTTGTGACCGATCAGCGATCCGTCAGCGCGGCGGACAATGGTGTTGACAGCGCCCATTTCCTCAGCAACGGAAGAAAGCTGGGATAAATAGGGGATTACCGTCTTTTTGTAAGGCATGGTGACATTGAGTCCAGTGAAATCTCCCTGGGCAAAAAAGGCGTCAAGCTCCTCCGGCTCTTTTTCAATGAGCCGGTAGCTGTATGCGCCCAAATGGGCGTGAATTTCCTTGGAATAGCTGTGACCCAGCTTTCGACCCAATAATCCGCAATTCATTAAACAACCTCGTTGTAGCTTCCCAGATACTTAAATTCCTCGCACAAATCCTCAAGCTCGCACATCAGCTGGACAAATTCTTCCGAGTAAATGGAGGTATCCAGGTCGAAATAGAACATGAACTCAAAATCTCTGTCCGGCAGGGGACGGGATTCCAGCTTGGTGACATTGATGCCAAGCACATAAAGCCGGGCAAGCACCCGGTATAGGGCGCCGGGCTTGTGGCTGAGCACCATCATAACACTGGTCTTGTCAGCGCCGGGATACACCTCCAGCTTTTTGCTGATGCAGATAAAGCGGGTGTAATTGTTGCCCTTATCCTGAATGGAGGCGGCAAGGTTTTTAAGGCCGTAAAGCTCGGCGCAGCCACGGCTGCTGATAGCTGCCACATCGGTTCTGCCGGACTCGGCAACCATTTTCGCAGCGATGGCGGTGTTTTCCACCGGGATGATTTTCACATCCTTCAGCTGGGAAAGGAAGCTGTTGCACTGATTCAGCGCCTGCTCATGGGAGTAAATCTCCTTGATAGAGCCAATGTCAGCGCCGGGCAGAGCCAGCAAATTGTGGTCGATTTTCAGCCGGAAGGTACGGATGATGGAAAAATTGTGGGTAATCATCAAGTCGTACACCTTCTTTACAGAGCCTGCGGTGGAGTTTTCGATAGGCAAAATGCCGTACTGGCAAAGTCCCTGCTCGATGGCGCTGAAGACATTGTCGAAATTCTTGAAATAAAGAATCATGGGATTCTTGAAAATCTTTTCGCAGGCAATCTGGGAGTATGCGCCCTCGACGCCCTGGCAGGCTACCATGGCCGATTGGGGGAACAGCTTGGGGGTTTCCTCAATAGCCTGGGTAATGGACTGGAACAGCTGTGTCAGCTTGCCGGTGCATTTGCTTTGGTAGCTGCGGCTGAGCTCAAAAAGCATGGAATACAGAACTCTGGTGTAGTTTGCCATATCGTGTCCTGCAAGCTCCGCCACCTGGCTCAGCTTTTCCCGCTCCCGACCAGGGGCGAAAATGGGAAGCTTATTGTCCTTTTTGTAGTTGGCGATTTGGGCTGCTACATCCATTCTCTGGCAGAAAAGGTCTACCAAGTCCTTATCAATTTGGTCGATTTGACCCCGAAGTTCTTGAATATCCATAAGTTTCATCCTCCTTAGCGGGATAAAATGGCATCGAAGACAGCGATTGCCGCCGCCGCTTCCATGACGGGAACGGCTCTGGGTACGATGCAAGGGTCGTGCCTGCCGGAAATTTGCAAAGCAGTTTCTGTCATTGCGGAAAGGGATACGCTTTGCTGCTCCATGGCGATGGAGGGGGTAGGCTTGATAGCGCAGCGGAAAATGAGGGGCATGCCGTTGGTGATGCCGCCTAAGATACCGCCGCAGTTGTTGGTTTTGGTGGTGATTTTACCGTCAGTTACAGTGTAGGCGTCGTTATTCTCGCTGCCAAAAAGGTATGCCGCTTGACGGCCAGCGCCGAATTCTACCATTTTCACTGCCGGAATGCCGTAAACAATGGAGGCAATTCTATTTTCCATGCCGCCGAACATGCCGTCGCCCAAGCCGGCGGGAAGACCGGTGACGGCGCATTCAATAATACCGCCGACGCTGTCGCCCTTTGCCTTGGCTGCGGCGATTTGCTCCTGCATTTTTTCTCCGGAGGCATGATCCAGCACCGGGAAAAGCGCATAAACCTGCTCCAGCTGGGGATTCATGGGATCAAAGGCGGAATCCTCAACCGCTGCGATAGACTGAATGTGGGCGCCGATGCGGATGCCCTCCTTTTCCAGCCACTGCTTGCAAAGACCACCTGCAATGCACAGCGCAGCGGTCAGCCGTCCGGAAAAATGGCCGCCGCCGGAAACATCCTGATAGCCGCCATACTTCATTTGGGCGGTGAAATCCGCATGGGCGGGACGGGGGATGTCTTTTAAGTTTTCGTAATCCTCAGAGCGGGTATTGGTGTTTGCGATCACGGAGGCAATGGGCGCGCCGCAGGTGTAGCCGTTTACGATGCCGGAGAGAAATTCCGGCCTGTCGGCTTCCTTTCTAGTGGTGGAATGGGTGTTTTGACCCGGCGCGCGGCGGTTTAGAAACGCCTGAAGCCCGTCAAAATCCACTTCAAGACCTGCGGGAATGTTATCAAGAACCATGCCGATCCCAGCGCTGTGGGATTGGCCGAAAATTGACAGTTTTAAGTGCTCTCCATAGGTGCTGCTCATAAAATCCCTCCTAAACGGCGGTATTCCTCCCAAAAATCGGGATAGGATTTATTCACTGCCTCTGCGCCCAACAGGGTGACAGGGGCTTTGCAGATGCTGGCGGCAATGGCCGCAGACATGGCAATCCGGTGGTCCTTTGCGCAGTCAACTGTGCCGCCGAAATAGCCGGTGGGGTAGACGGTCAGGGCAGCGTCTGTTGCTTCCCATTTTCCTCCTAACGCTGATAGCATGGCTCCGGTGCTGGCAATGCGGTCAGATTCCTTTAACCGCAGGCGCTGGGCATTGGTAAACACTGCGCCGTTCAGCGCCCCGGCGGCAACAGCCAGAATGGGCACCAGGTCGGGAATGTGGGAGCAATCAATGACGCAGCTGCCTTTTTTCAGGGAATCCAGAAGGGAAACCACTGCCCGGTCACCCTGACGGGAATCTGTTTGTAGACCGGTAACCGCAACCTCGTTTCCCAAAGCCTGAGCGGCCAGGAAGAAAGCGGCGTTACTCCAATCTCCCTCCACAACCAGATTGCCGGGGGAGCGACAAGTCTGTCC
>JAFTMB010000062.1 GCA_017452605.1 Oscillospiraceae bacterium | reverse complement strand
GTGTTAGGCACGCCGCCAGCGTTCGTCCTGAGCCAGGATCAAACTCTCAAAAAATTGTATCTCAACTCCCTTTCGGAAGCTCAAATCAAGTTTTTGAATAAATTTGTCTAGCAAATTTTACTCAAGAATTTTCGTTGGCTGTTATTCGTTCACTTTTAAACGCTTAAACAATCCATTTATTGTCCAAGGTGTCTTAGTTTGTCTCACATTATTCAATTTACAAGGTACAGCGCTTCCCGCCAGACGGTCAGCTTGTTAATACTAGCACATCGCACAATCTTTGTCAAGAACTTTTTTCACTTTTCACAAAAATTATTTCCGTTTTCGCGGTTTTCCACGATGTGCTCGAATATATTACCAGACAGCATACCCTTTGTCAAGAGCTTTTCTCCCATTTTTTGCAAATAATTTGGGCCTCCGAAGAGGCCCAAAGCTATATGCGAATCTATATCAGGAATTATCCTCCAGCAGGCCGTAGCCGCCGTCATTTCTGCGGTACACCACAGCGAATGCGCCGTCGTTTTCTTCATCCCGGAAAGCAAAGAAGTTGTGCTCCAAAAGGTTCATCTGCAGCACTGCCTCTTCCCGGCTCATGGGTTTGAAGTAGAAGTTCTTAACGCGGACGATGCTCAAATCCTCCTCTGCCTCGTTGGGGATAAAAGAGGTTTCCTCAACACTGCGGGTAAAGGCGTCCTGACGCAGGCGGCGGGCCAAACGGGTCTTATTCTTGCGAATCTGGCCTTCGATGGTACCCACGGCGGCATCAATGGATGCAAACATATCCGAGGTGCTTTCGCTTGCCCGGAACCAAGTACCTGCGCCGTGAACGGTCAGTTCCACATGATTCCGGTTCTTTTCCACAGAAAATACGATCAGTGCTTCCGCATCCTCCTCTAAGTAGCGAGCCAGCTTCATAACCTTTTTCTCGGCATAAGCGTGGAAATTTCCGGGCAGCTTGACTTTCTTCTCCCTGTACTGAAATTTCATATACGGCAGCTCCTTTCATATTAACCGGTCATCCGGTGTATTAACACTATACTTCGATTTTCTAAAATCGACAAGGGGGTTAGACTTCATCATCGAGCAAAACGGTCATTACCATATTGTAGACCATTTCCGCTTTTTTCTCAAACAGACGGCTCAGCCGCACGGCCTGGCGCTGGTCGGGAGCGATGAGTTCCAGCGTCATCAGGTTGCCAAGGTCGTCATCCAGGGCCATAATCACAGAGCTTCCGCCGTCTTTCTTGGCGACAACCTGGGTTTTTACATAGCTGCTGCGGCGGATTTGGCGGTTATAGCGGTCGACAGCATTTTCTGCCAGCTGCTTGACAGTGAAGGCAATGGAGTCGGCGGTCAGCTCGCCGTCTTCCCGGCCCTTTTCGGTAATTCTATACTTCCCTTCCTCCACTTCTTCCAGATGGCCGGACTTGACCATTTCGGGAACGGCGGTACAAACATCAAAGTAGCTCAGGCAGTCGTCCTGGTAGCACACTTCATAAATTTCCTGGGTTGTCATGGGATACTGGCTGCGGGCTGTTACATACAAAATCAGCACCTTCACATCCATCATATCGTGAATAAAACCAAGCCTTTGCATTTCGGTTCACCTCTTACTATTATTATACAGAATATATGGGAAAAATCAAGCACAACCCGACATCTCGCCGCATAATCTGGGGCGAAAGGGTGATGAAAATGAACGGAGTCAGAATCTATCCGGCCGGAAACTCACCGGCTGTCATATACGCGTGCAATTATTTGCGTGACCGGGGCTTTGAAATTCTGAAAAAGCCGGAGATGGATGCCACCCATCTGCTGCTTCCAGCGCCGGCGTTTGAAACAGACCTTCGCATCCGCGGCGGGGGTATTCTGGAGCATATTTTGGCGGATTTGCCGGAGGATGTTACTGTGGTCGGCGGCAATTTGACCCACCCCATGCTCTCCGGCTACCGAACAATGGATTTACTGAAAGACCCTTATTATCTTGCCAAAAACGCCGACATTACCGCCCACTGCGCCGCAAGCCTCGCCGCGGAAAAGCTGCCGGTAACACTAGCCGGCTGCCAGACGCTGATTATCGGCTGGGGCAGGATCGGAAAATGTCTGGCATCCTTGCTCCGGGCCATGGGCGCAATCGTTACCGTAGCAGCAAGAAAGGAAACAGACCGGGCCATGCTTTCGGCTTTGGGGTACAACTGCGTCAGCATGGAGGAAATCACCGACCGTCTGGGGCGCTACCGGCTGATTGTAAACACCGCTCCCCAGAATGTACTTTCAGCCGGGCAAATGTCCGAGTGCATGGCCAATTGCCTAAAAATCGATCTGGCATCCCAAAAGGGGATGGCTGGCAATGATGTGATCTGGGCGAAAGGTCTTCCGGGAAAAATGGCGGCGGAATCCTCCGGCGCTTTAATTGGACAGAGCTTTATCCGGTTGATACTGAAAAAGGAGGGAATGTGATGAATGTCGGATTTGCGCTATGCGGCTCGTTTTGTACCTTCTCCAAGGTGTTTCCCGTCATGGAAACCCTTGCTAAAAGCCACAATGTGATACCTATCTTCTCCCCTGCAGCCTACACAACCGACACCCGCTTTGGCACTGCCCAATCCCACATCCGCAAAGCGGCGGATATTTGCGGCAAGGACCCCTTGTTTTCCATTTCTCAGGTGGAGCCCATCGGCCCGAAAAAGCTGCTGGACGCGCTGATTATCGCCCCCTGCACCGGAAACACTCTGGCAAAGCTCTCCCATGGCATTGCCGACACCTCGGTAACCATGGCAGCCAAAAGCCACCTGCGAAACGGCAGGCCGGTGATCGTAGCCGTTTCCACCAATGACGCTCTTTCCACAGCCGCGGAAAATATCGGCAGGCTGCTGAGCCGGAAGAATTACTTCTTTGTTCCTTTCAGTCAGGATGATCCTCCCGAAAAGCCCACCAGCATGATTGCGGATTTTGAAAAAATCCCTCAGGCTCTGGACGCCGCGCTGTCAGGAAAACAGCTTTCCCAAATCATTTTCTAAAAAATGCGTCCCATTTCCGAAAAAATGGGACGCATTACAGCATTATTCGACATCTTCAGCCGGGTTTTCCTCCCGGGCGGCTTGGCTCTCTTCCTGAATATAGGCAGGCTCCTGCTTTCTTGGGGGCATGCCCAGATCCTTTTTCCGGCTTACAAACAGCAAAATCGGCAGCGCAATCTGGAACAGAATGCTGATAATCAAAAAGGCTACCGCGTTGGACGGATCGCAGGATTGGAACACATCGTAAAGAGCGATGTATTCAAACACCACCAGCACAATCGCTAACACAGAGGTTACCAGGGAAGTACCCAGCACGACGAGAAACGACTCCACAGATCGGCTCACCAGTTCATGGTCCGGCCGGAATTCCATCGTGCCGACGCCTACCATGGATGTGATCCATCCAATGATAGCAATTGTCAGCACAGCATTCACTGCCAGCACGGCGATGCTCAGACCAAGCATGATTTTCCGCTTGTTCTTCACTTCCCGCTTGGTTACATATTTATACTGATCGGAAATGCTGCCAATCGTCCACAAAACACCTACGGGAATCCAGGCAAGCCAGGGCTTCTTGATTTCCCGGCGCTTGGCTATGGTGTAAATGCTGTAGCTTTGAAAAACATAAGCCGCCACACTGATTGCCATCATAACAAGATAGAAGAATGCGTAAAGCATGAAAAAAATCATGCTGCCGCCAACAACAGCATCTTCAAAGATCATGGTTTCTGCGCCTGCATAGTCGCCCATACCATTTCCTCCTTTATTATTTGTAAATCTATCTTATCACGCCGAAAGAAAAATAGCAAGACGGTTATTGCTCCTGCTTTTCCGATTTTACTTTTCTTTTTGCTTCCAAAACGCCGCACCCGGCGAAAATAACTCTTTCCATATCTATAATTATGTGTTATAGTTATGATGTATGATTATGTGCCTGAGAAGGCTTTGAAGGAGTTTATGATGATAACAGTTAGTAATCTGGGTATGCAGTTTGGCGGTCAGTGGCTGTTCCAGCATGTGGATCTGCAGTTCCTCCCCGGCAACTGCTACGGCATTATCGGCGCCAACGGCGCAGGCAAATCCACCTTTCTGCGGATTCTGACCGGCGAACTGGATTCCACCACCGGCTCTATTTCCATCGCCCCGGAACTGCGGGTCAGTGTTCTGAAGCAGAACCAGAACGCCTACGACGAATATTCCGTTATGGACACCGTCATTATGGGCAATCAGCATCTTTACGATGTGATGAAGGAAAAAGACGCCATTTACGAAAAAGAGGATTTTTCCGACGAAGACGGCATCCGCGCCTCCGAGCTGGAAGTGGAATTTGCCGAAATGGGCGGCTGGGAAGCGGAAAGCGACGCATCGAGAATTTTGCAGGGCTTGGGCGTTCCCACGGAAAACCACTACGACATCATGGGCGATACCGACCCCCGGCTGAAGGTGAAGGTGCTGCTTGCCCAGGCGCTGTTCGGCAATCCCGACATCGTCATGCTGGACGAGCCTACCAACAACCTGGATATTGAATCCATCAACTGGCTGGAAGACTTTTTGCTGGACTTCCCCGGCATGGTCATCGCCGTTTCCCACGACCGTCATTTCCTCAACACTGTCTGCACCCACACTGTGGATATTGACTACGGTAAAATCAAGATGTATGTGGGTAACTACGACTTCTGGTACGAATCCTCCCAGATGGTGCAGGCCATGATCCGCAACAAGAACAAGCGCAATCAGGAAAAGATTGAAGAGCTGCAGCTGTTCATTCAGCGCTTCTCTGCCAACAAGAGTAAGGCCAAGCAGGCTACCGCCCGCCGGAAGCTGCTGGACAAGCTGACGGTGGAAGAAATGCCCTGCTCTACCCGCCGGTATCCTTTCGTCGGCTTTATGCCGGAGCGGGAGCTGGGTAAGGATATTCTGACTGTCAAAGATGTTTCCGTCACCGTTGACGGCGAAAAGCTTTTGGATAAGGTCTACTTCTCCGTGGGCAAAAACGATAAGATTGCCTTTGTGGGCGAAAACGAGCTGGCCCAGACCGCGCTGTTCCAAATCCTCATGGGCGAGCTGGAGCCGGACGAAGGCTCTGTCAAATGGGGCATCTCCACCATCCGCAGCTATCTTCCCAAGGATAACTCCGCCTATTTCGACGGCAACGAGGAAGAGCTGGTGGATTGGCTGCGGCAGTACTCCGTCAAAAAAGACGATGTGTACCTGCGGGGCTTTTTGGGCCGGATGCTTTTCAGCAACGAAGATGTTTTCAAGCATGTAAATGTTCTCTCCGGCGGCGAAAAGGTGCGGTGTATGCTGTCGAAGATGATGCTCAGCGGCGCAAATGTGGTGCTGCTGGACCAGCCCACCAACCATCTGGACATGGAATCCATTCAGGCAGTAAACAAGGGACTGGAAGCCTTTACCGGCGTAGTGCTGCTGGCATCCCACGACCACGAAATGCTTCAGTCCACCTGTAACCGGGTTATCGCATTCCAGCCCGACGGCACCATTATTGACCGCTACGGCACCTATGACGATTACCTCGCCTGGCTGGAAGCAGAGAAAGGAACAAAGTAATGGAGCAGATTTTAACAATTATCACAAATAAAATGCGCAAAGCCTTTGAAAGCGCCGGGTATGACGCGTCCTACGGTCAGGTGACGGTTTCCAATCGCCCGGACTTGTGCGAGTATCAGTGCAACGGCGCGCTGGCTGCCGCCAAGCAATATAAGTGTGCCCCCATTCAAATCGCCAACGCCGTTGTCAGCCAGCTGGACGCTGCGGACTACGACATGGTGGAAGCTGTAATGCCCGGCTTTATCAACTTGAAGCTGTCCGGCGCATTTTTGCAGCAGTATCTGGAGGGTATGCGCACCGCGCCCGATTTTGATGTGAAGAAAATCGGCCAGGGTCAGACCATCGTGGTGGACTACGGCGGCGCCAATGTGGCAAAGCCTTTGCACATCGGTCACCTGCGTCCCGCCATCATCGGCGAAGCCTTAAAGCGCCTGCACAAATTCCTTGGCTACAACACCATCGGCGATGTGCATCTGGGCGACTGGGGCTTGCAGATGGGTCTAATTATCGCGGAGCTTCAGGAGCGTCAGCCGGAGCTTCCCTATTTTGACCCCGCGTTTACCGGCGAATATCCCGCCGTCGCCCCCTTTACCGTGGACGAGCTGGAGGAAATCTACCCCACCGCTTCCGCCAAGAAGAAAGACCCCGAATTTTCCCACAAGGCGCACCAGGCAACCCTGGAGCTGCAGCAGGGTCACCGGGGCTACCGGGCTATCTGGCAGCACATTATGAACGTTTCCGTTGCCGACCTGAAGCGCAACTACGACAATCTGGATGTTTACTTTGAAAAGTGGCTGGGCGAAAGCGATGCCGACCCCTATATCCCCGCCATGGTTGACGACCTTAAAGCTCGGGGCATTGCGGTACTCAGCGAAGGCGCCTGGGTTGTGCCTGTGGCAGAGGAATCGGACAAGAAGGAGATCCCTCCCATGATTCTTGTCAAGTCCGACGGCTCTTCCATTTACGCCACCACTGACCTTGCCACCATTGTGCAGCGGATGCAGGATTGGAATCCCGACAAGATGCTCTATGTCACCGACAAGCGACAGAACCTCCACTTTGAGCAGGTCTTCCGGGCTGCCAGAAAGGCAGGCATCATCGCTGCGGAAACGGAAATGGAGCACGTGGGTCACGGCACCATGAACGGCGCCGACGGCAAGCCCTTCAAAACCAGAGATGGCGGCGTGCTGCGTCTGGAGACCCTGATTGCCGACATGACGGATTTTGTCCGGGCAAAGGTAGTGGAAAACAAAATCGTTTCTGACGATGAGGTGGAAGAAACCACCAGGAAGATTGCCATGGCAGCCCTGAAATACGGCGACCTGAGCAACCAGCCTACCAAGGATTACAACTTCGACATGGAGCGCTTCGCCGCTTTCGAGGGCAACACCGGCCCTTACATTCTCTACACCATCGTGCGTATCAAGTCCATCCTTGCCAAGTACGGCGATTGGGAGAATCTTCCCATTCAGCTGCCGGCAAACGCCAGCGCCAAGGATTTGATGCTTTCCATCACCAAGCTCTCCCCCACTTTGGAAGCAGCTGTGCGCGCATCTGCTCCCAACCTGATTTGCGCCTATATTTACGAGCTTGCCGGATGCGTCAACAAGTTCTACCACGAAACCAGAATCCTGGGTGAAGAAGACAAAGAAAAGCAAGCAGGCTACATCGCCCTGATTGCCCTTGCCAAAAACATTCTGGAAACCTGCATCTCCATTCTGGGCTTCTCCGCCCCGGAAAAAATGTAAAAAGTGACCGCCTGCCATTTTGGCAGGCGGTTTTTTCTTATTGCAACGCTTCCAGCGCCAGGGCGTTTTGGGTTTTGTACAGCTCGGCGTACAGGCCGCCGGCTTCCAAAAGCTCCTGATGGGTGCCGCATTCGGTGATCACGCCGTCAGCCACGGAAATGATCCGGTGGGCCGCCCGGATGGTAGACAGCCGATGGGCGATGATGAGGGTGGTTCTTCCCTTTGCCAACGCGTCAAAGGCTCGCTGGATTTTCGCTTCCGTGACGGAGTCCAGCGCGGAAGTGGCTTCGTCCAAAATCAAAATGGGAGGATTCTTCAAAAACACCCGGGCAATGGCAACCCGCTGCTTTTGTCCGCCGGAAAGCAGTGTTCCCCGCTCGCCCACATAGGTGTCAAAGCCCTGGGGCATGGCCAGAATGTCCTCATAAATTTCCGCCTTTTTTGCCGCCTCGATAACTTCCTCTTTGGTGGCGTTGGGATTGCCGTAGCGGATATTTTCAAAAATGGTATCTGCGAACAAGAATACATCCTGCTGCACCATGCCGATGTTTTTGTGGAGAGATTCCTGGGTTACGGAGCGCACATCCTGACCGTCAATGTAAATTGCGCCGGAGGACACATCGTAAAACCGGGGAATCAGCTGACAAAGGGTGCTTTTTCCGCCGCCGGAGGGGCCGACGATTGCCACGGTTTCTCCCGGCGCAACATTCAGGCTCACCCCATGGAGCACATCCAGATTTCCATTGTAGGCAAACACCACATCTTCCACCCGGATTTCACCCCGGACATTTTGAAGGGTCTTGGCATCGGGAGCATCCTCTAAGGTAGGCTCTGTTCCCATCAGAGTCACGAACCGATTCAATCCCGCAAAACCGTTGGCAAACAGCTCGGAAAAACTTGCCAGCTTTCGCATGGGATTTACAAAGGAGGCAATATACAGGGTAAAGGTCAGCACGTCCCGGTAGTCCATTTGATTTTTCATAATCATATAGCCGCCGACACCGATGACCAGCACATTCAAAATGGAAAGGAAGAATTCCATGGAGCACATAAATACGCCCATGGCCTTGTGAAATTCCCGCTTGGAGCCTTTGAACTCCTCGTTGGCGCTACTAAACCGGGCAAATTCCACATCCTCATTGGCAAAGGCCTTTGCCGTGCGGATGCCGGAAAGGCTGGACTCAATTTCCGCGTTGATATGGGCCATTTTCTGCTTCATTCCCGCAGCGGCAGCGCCTCTGCGTCGGCGCATCAGCATGACAATGGCGATGAAAATGGGAATCATCAATCCCACAATCAGCGCCAGACGCCACTCTATGGTGGAAAGGACAATCAGCGCGCCGATAATGGTCACGCCGGAGGTCAAAAGATCCTCCGGGCCATGGTGAGCAAGCTCGGTGATTTCGTTTAAGTCGCCGGTCAGCCGGCTCATGAGCAGGCCTACACGGTTGCGGTCATAAAAATCAAAGCCAAGCTCCTGCATGTGCCGGAACAAATCCTTGCGAATATCCGCCTCCACCCGAATGCCAAAGGTGTGGCCGTAGTAGGTGACGATATACTGCAGGGCCGCCCGGATGATGTAGCACACCACCATCACCGCCATCACCACGAAAAAGGTGTGAAACAGCCGCTCCGGCAGCATTTCATACAGCGCTTTTCTGGTTACCAGCGGAAAAATCAAATCCACCGCGGAAATACCCACAGCGCACAAAATATCCAGAAAAAACAGTCCTTTGTGCTTCTTAAAATAGGATAAAAACACCAAAATCGGCGACTTGGTTTGATAGTCCTTGGTTGTCACGGCACTACCCTCCCCTCATTTTCCGCCATTATATAACACATCCGAAAAACTTGCAAGAAAAACTATTCTCTTGGCTTTTCTTTGCCCATCTGTTATACTGAGGAAAAGAGGTGCGAAATATGGAAATTCTGTATAAAGACAAGGATATTGCCGTGTGCGTCAAGCCCGTGGGTCTGGATTCCCAGCAGGAAATGACCGACGCGCTGCATCAGGAGCTTGGCGGCGAATTTTTCCCGGTTCACCGGCTGGATAAAAATGTAGGGGGCGTCATGGTCTATGCCCGAAACCGCGGCACAGCCGCTGCGCTGTCAAAGGCCATTCAGGATAACGCCATGGTCAAGGAATATGTGGCGCTGGTCCACGGCGTTCCCCCTCAGCAGGGGGATTGGACGGACTATCTTTGGAAAGACAGCGCCAAGAACAAGGTGTTTGTCGTGAAGCGGGAGCGCAAGGGGGTCAAGCAGGCCCGGCTGGAATATACCCGGCTGACGGAGGGCGACCCCTCTCTTGTCAGAATCCGGCTGCATACCGGCCGATCCCACCAAATTCGGGTGCAGTTTGCCAGTCGGGGCTTTCCTCTGGTGGGCGACCATAAGTACGGCGCCAAAGACGACTCCCCCACACCCTACCTTTTCTCCTGCTGCCTGACCTTCCCCTTGAGAGAAAATGAGTTCAAATTTGAGGCGCTCCCCGATTGGGCAGGTCAATAAAACACCCTGCGACCCAAAGGAGTCCGTGTATTCATACATTATTAATATATTATATCCAATTTTTGGTAAAAATGATTGACACCGCACCTAATTCGAACTATAATATTTAGCATATTGTACAATGTTTATTATACTCCCGTGTTGATTATAAGGCCTTATAATCATTCCGCCGATGAAATCGGCGGAATGTGTCGGCGCAAATCACAGCTCATTCAAGCAGGGACATCCTGCTTTTTTCAATTGCGGAACTACGCAACATTTCATGCAGAAGGGGAATCGCCATGAAGTATTGGAAGTCTTTGAAAAACCATTGGAAGCAAATTCACACGGTCATTCTTGTGTCCGTGCTGGTTTTTGCGGCTGCCGTTGCGGCAGGCGTATCTGTTTCTGCCGCCAGTGATCCGGTTCCCGACAACGTTTACTTCATTCGTGATGCCGGAACCGTTGGCTACGGCACCGGCGATGGCAAGAGCTACGATAATCCCCTTGCCCCCCTTACCTCTTCTGATACCGGCGTAAACTACGCCCAATATGATACCGTCAATCAGGTGAACACCTCGCTTCACAGAGCATGGCAGAAAATCCTCGCGGCATACGAAACAGACCCCACAAACAATGCATTCACAATTGTCATCTGCGGTCCTTACACCATCAGCACCGAAAACTGCTACATGGAAAGCCACTGGAGCGGCGCTGACTTTAACTATGTAAGGGAGGAGGATGGCGTTTACTCCTCTATCATTAACAGCCGCATCACCATTACTTACACCAGTGTCTACGGCGGCACAGACTATCGGCAAACCAAGGATGCCTGCATCAAGCTAAGAGAAAACTCTCACTTATCCTTCCCCACCGCAACCAACACCGAACACCTCACTTTCAAGAGCGCTGACAGACGTACCGGCGCATTAAGAGCGCTGATTTCCGCCAGCGCCTGCCCCATGATTTTGGGAAGCGACACCGCTTTCAAGAACGCAAACAACGAACATTACCCTAACGGCTTCTGCATCTTCGGCGGTTCCAGAAGTAATAGCTATGAAAACAACGGTTCCACCAACCTCACCATTGACATCGGCAACAACAACCAGATTGGCGACATTTATGGCCTGAGTAATGGTGACGAAATGCACACCGGTGAAAACGGCGACAAAGTTTCTTCCAACATCACCATTCATTCCGGCACCGTAGTTGGCAATATCATCGGCGACGGCGCGATTTTTAATAGAGTCGGCATCAACGGCAATGTAAACATTACCATTACCGACGGTATAATCAAGGGCTACATTTACGGTGTCAACGAAGGCTTTTTCAACAACGATGGCCAGGTTAAAATCAAGGTCACCGGCGGTGATTTCTGGTACTGCAAGGGTATTCACCCCACCGACGGCGCGCTGTCCCCGGGCGACCCCACACTTTACGGCACGCTGAACCCCTCCTACGCAGAAGTAAACCTGAGCGACTATGTCGGCGATGCCTATCCCGTCACCAGCCGTATTGCCGAAAGCTTCACAGTCATTATGCCCTCTTCCACCACCATCACAACCAACAACCGCAAGGCTGTTGCGCAATATATGCAGAAAATGGCCGATGTGCGGTGGACAACAAATACAGTCATCGACTACAGCGCTCAAGAAGGCGGCAACGCCAACCTGATTTTCAGCCCCGGCACAAAATATGTCGGTATGCCCTTTAACAACTGCCAGGCCGCTTTGGAAGAGTTTGAAAGCATTCTGGTAGACGGCGCTGTCCCTGCAGGCACAAATACCGGCTGGGAAACCTTCCCCGGCAACTCCTGCGCCACCTCTGTCCGCCACGCCTGGCAGCTGATCAGTCCCACCACCACCTTTGACTCCAGTAAGGACTTGAACCCCGTCCTCAACAGCGGCGTTCTTCCCGTTGGCAATATCGACTGGACCAAATACGATTCCGAGAATTATTGTACGGATACCATTTTCGATTACTACACCACAGAACCAGAAAAGCAGATCATTTATCAGGCTTACGCCAGCGCTTCTCTTGGCGACGCTCTGGTCCGCTACTCCTATGTCGAGTCTCCAGGGATTCTCACCGGTCATACCTACATGATTACATCCAGTACCAAATATGTATATGACACAGAGGGTACATATTATCCCTATTTCCCCACCGGCTTCGACTTTGAAACCAAAACCATCGACCCCAATGAAAGTAAATTTATCCTGACTGGTCAAAATAATGCTATCCGGTCAAGAATAATTGCCGGCGATACATACTACAGCACTTGGGATTACAATCTGGAGATGACCTTTGCCCAGCTCTATTCCGGCAAGTATCTCCCCGTCACCTGCCGGGAACTGCTGCACGGCACCATCGGCGTGACCCACGAGATGCACGACGCCCCCACTTCTACTGACCTGGGCTATGGCAATCTCTACGGCACTCTGGAAAGTAACTACACCATGCTAAGCGTGACCCTCTCTGTGAAGGACTCCGGCGGCAACGTCGTCAAGAGCGCCACTGCCTTCCCCTACTCCAAGACCTTCAACCTTGTGGAGCTTTCCGACAAGCTGAACCTGGCTTCTCTCTCCTCCGGCGATTATACCTTTGTTGTGTCCTATATAGCTGGTTTTGGTGTTGATGCAAGCAGCAACACTTACGTAGCAGAGCATGTCGCCATGGAAAAGGGCTTCGCCAAGGGCACCGACATGGTTATTTACATCTCTAATACCGCCAAGGGCACCGGCGATGGCTCTTCCCCGGAAAACGCTTTGGGTGATGATCCCAGCCTGACCGGCGCAGCTATCACTGATACCGGAAACAATCTGGCAAACCTGCAGAAAACTGCTATGTATAAAGCATGGCAAAAGATTATTAACAGCGGCAAATCCAAAGCAACCATCGTCATCTGTGATCAGTATACGGTCACACCTGCCATGGGCATTTCTTTGTCCACTTGGGGCAACTCTGACCTGAAATACAACCTCGCTGTTGCGAACTCCAACAACATCACAATTACCTATACCAGCGCCTATGGCGGCGTTGACTACCGTAAAATCAACAATGCCAAGATCATTCTGGTCAACGGCAACGGCGGTACCTCATCCTTCAAGAATACCAACCTGATCTTCCCCACCGCCACCAACACCGAAAACCTCACCTTCGCATACTCCGGTACTAAGGGCACCAATTTCATTGGCGGCAACTGCTGTAACCTCTACCTCAGTAATGGTACAACCTTCAGCGACCCCACCGCCTTTACCATCCTCGGCGGCGCCCGGGATAACGCCAATCTCGGAAGTACCAACATCATCGTAGATATCGGCGACGATAACCAAATCGGTAACATCTACGGACTCAGTATCAACAACGCCCACACTTCCGGCACTGCCAACATTACCATCAAATCCGGCAATGTAATCGGTACAATCCGTGGTGACGGTCCTAAAGCCACCAGCGGTGGTGTAAACATCACTCTGGAAGGCGGCGTATACGGCGCAAACAGCTACATCTATGGCGCTTACACTGGCGTTTCCGGCGCGGTAAATGTGAAAGTCACCGGTGGTGACTTCTCCGCATGGAATAACGCATACCGTCTGTACGCCAGACAGAGCACTGTTGCCGCCCCTGCATCTGCCACTTTGAATCTGACCGCCGCGCCCCCTGTTACAGCCGACCAGATCAAGCTGGATGCCAATAACAACTACTTTGGATCTATCACAGCCCCCAAGGTCATCTTCATCGCCAACGAGGCCAAGGGTACCGGCGACGGTTCCTCTGCAGCTAACGCCATGGGCGACATTGCCACCGCTGCCGATTACGCAAGCGGCAACTCCGCTGCGTTGCAAAACACCGCCATGTATAGAGCATGGCAGCAGTGTATCGCAGCTGGCGGCGGCACCATCGTGGTGTGCGGTGAATATGTAATCACCGATTCCATGTGCCGCATGTTTGTAAACAGCAGTACCACATGGACCAACGCCGACTTGTGCATTCCGTCAACCAACGGCAACAATAATGTACTCATCACCTACACCAGCGTGTACGGTGGCGTGGACTACCGCACTAACGGCAGCAACGCAAAAATCGTTTTAGAAGAACATTCTCATCTGATATTTCCCACCGCAACTTCCACAGAGAATATCACCTTCCGCTCTCAAAATAGAGCTGGCAACCGCCCTGAAGCCTATGTCTGCGGCAACTGCTGTGATTTGTACTTAGGTAACGGCACCGTCTTCGAAAACTCCACAAACATTCACATCTTCGGCGGCCCCAGAAGTAACTCCGGCAGCTATGGCAACACCGGCACTAATGTCACCCTGGACATTGGTAATGAGAATTCTGTGGGTTACATTCACGGCCTTAGCTACGGCGCCAACGATCACTCCGGCGATGTCAATATCGACATCGTCAGCGGCACCGTCCTTGGCAACGTCTATGGCGACGGTGTCCAGGTCGGCACCACCGGCGACATCAACATCAACGTTTCCGGCGGCGCTGTAAATGGCACCATCTACGCGGTAGATGCCGGCTTTGCCGACCAAAACGGCAGCGCCAACATCACCGTCACCGGCGGCGATGTGAACGCCATCGAGGTGTACGACGGATCGTTGTACAACGCAACCCACTACCTCCCCGCCAACACCACTCTGGACCTCAACGCCCTCAGCAATGCTGACCGCAACACCATTCTTAACAACACCGGCTCCGGCTTTAATTACGACGGCCCTCTGGTCATCTTCGTTCAGGATGAGTATGGCACAGGCAAGGGCGACGGCTCCAGCTTTGAAAACGCTCTGCGGCCCAGCATCGTGAACACTCCCGGTTATGGCGTCAACGCCCAGATGAATGCGGCGCTGTTCCAGGCATGGGAAAAGATCATCGCCTCCGGCCAAAAGGAAGCCACAATCGTCATTTGCGGCGACTATACCATTGGCGATAACCTCTGCTACACCGAAGAAAGCTGGTCCTTCGCCGACTTCCGGTATAACAAGGATCCCCTCAAGGACATCACCATTCACTACACCAGCGTTTACGGTGGCGTGGACTACCGCGTAACCAATAACGCAGCCCTCCGGCTGACTGAGCGTTCCCAGTTCGCCTTCCCCACCGCAACCCAGACGGATAATCTCACCATTCTCAGCTCCGGCCGAACCAACAAGACCACCATAGTCGGCGGCAGCTGCTGTGACCTTTACCTTGGTAACGGCACCAACTTCCAGGTGATTAACGCGGCAGGCGCCCAAAACCCTGTCACCATGGAAGACTTCTACATCTTCGGCGGTGTCAGAAGTAACGGCGCCGCCACCAGAGGCTCCACCAATGTCATCGTTGATATTGGCGACACCAACAGCGTCGGCAATATTTACGGCCTGAGCTACGGCGGCAGTTATCACACCGGCGATTCCCGCATCACCCTTAAGTCCGGCAACGTTTACGGCAACATCGTTGGCGACGGCTTAATCACCCAGCAGGTAGGCATCAACGGCCATGTGTATATCACCATGGAAGGCGGCGTCCTGCACGGCAGCATTTACGGCGTTAACGAAGGTTTTGTCAACGCAGACGGCACTGTCAACGTGAACATTCTCGGCGGCAAGATTGTTGAAAAACAATCTGTTCCCCTGCAGATTTACGTAACTGACGGCGTTGACTCCTTGCTTTACAACGCCCCTGTCAACGTGACCAACGCCATCTTGAACATTGATTACGACAATGTGGACGGCCTGACCGCAGCCATTGCCAAAGAAAAGCACACCAACAACATCACTGACCCCGATGGTGACTACGGTTGGTTCACTTACCAAACCGAGGGTACGCAAAAGAAAATCTGCACCGTCACCTATACTGACACCGACGCAGCAAAAACAGAAACCCTTGATGTCTACACCCTGAACGTCACTCTCCCCGAGTGGACAAAGGAACTTTACACCTTCACCGGTTGGTGGACTGACAATGCAAACGGCGGCGAATTCGTAGCCCCCGGCAATACCTTCGCCCCCCGCAAGGACATCACCCTCTACACTGTGTGGGACGGCGTGTACTACATCACCATTCCTGACCGTCTTTATGTGGACGACCCCAATTCCTACGCGGCAATCGGATTACTCAACACTCCCGCCCGCGGCAGCATGAACGTGAACATTGAAACTGACTACAACTTCCGCCTGAAGCTTGATAACCAGTCCGTTTACGTGCCTTACAAGCTGTTTTGGGATGGCGGCCAAGCTACTGCCAACGGAACTGAGGTAGACTTCACCTTGAGCGGCGAAGCCTCCAAGCGGATTTTTGGAGAGCTTTTGAGCGATGTTCCTTATGCGGGAATTTACCAAGACCCCCTTACCTTTACCACTACCTATGTAAGCGGCTGGGATCCTCAGGACACTTTCCCCGCGCAATACCTCAATCCCTAAGAAAGGATGAGTTACCATGGACAAGAATAAGCCTCAGAACCCCAATGAGAATCAGCAGCCCCAGAACAACGAAGAAAAGTCCAACAAGGTAATGAAACGGCTGTTCCAGCTGGTTGTCATTCTGCTTCTCATCATTATCATCATCCTGCTTCTCCTTCGGTCTTGCGGGGATTGGGGTAAACAGGAACCCACCCAGCCTACCGGCGGCGGTGTCATCTTCGATCCCAACGCAGGTGAGGATACCCGCCCGGATGAAACCAAGGTTCAACGTCCTAATATCATTGTTCCCGGTTGGCCGAAAATTGTAATCCCCTGCGACCAGACAGAAGTCCCTGTCAATTTCTTTAACCCCGAAGAAAACGCAGGCTGGTATCACATGCAGTTTGAGCTGCGGCTGCCCACGGACAGCGGAATTGGCTACGAGGTGCTTTACACCTCCGGCTTGGTAGAGGCGGGTAAGCACATTCAAAAGATCACCCTCTCCCGCCCCCTTCCCGCCGGCACCTACAAAGCCATTATCCATGTTCAGCCCTACCGGGTAGAAGACAACTCCAAAACCCACGATGCAGTACAAAATACCCAGATCATAGCAATAGCAGTACCCTAATCTCTTATGAGATGCCACGATGGCATCGAATACCCTGGCCGGTATTATCAAACCCCAAATTTTCACATTTGAAAAGGAGAAATTATCATGAAAAAAGTTTTAGCTATCGTTCTGTCCCTGGTCCTCGTTCTGTCCCTGGCCACTGCCGCTTTCGCCGCTAGTGTCAACCAGATAACTGAGTACGTCGACGTCACCACCACCCCCGGTGCCAACACCGGTATCGCATGGTTCGAGATGGATGTTGCTTACGTCGTTTCCTACCCCGATGAGATCGAGGTTAACGGCGCTGCCGCTAACCTGACCATCAGTGGTGCTTACGTCGAATACGATCATTCTGTCTCTGTTGCTGTATCTTCTGCTGACTGGAAGTTGGAATATCAAGATGACACCTGTGACTACACCCTGGTCGATGGCGAAGCTAACGAAAAGGACGCTATCGTGCTGACCTACGAGCCCGACAACACTGACAACCACAGCATCTCCACCACTCTGACTGCCACCGCAGTAGAAACCGGTTTCGGTTATGCTGGCATGTACACCGACACTCTGACCTACACCATCGCCTACAACGAACCCACTCCCTAACAGTTAAACCCTAATAGCTAACCACAGGTAATTTAATAACTAAGTTATCTGAGTATCATCGATAGAAACTCCCGGCCGAGTGTATAAGATGATTCATCGTTGTAACTAAAGAAGCCCCCCGGATTCCCGGGGGGCATCATTTATGCCTCCCCTATCCTTGTCCGGACCGGCCTCCCATATGTCGGGACCGGCCTCCCGGCCGGTCCTATCCCGCTCCTCTTATGAGGTCCGTCGGGGACGCCGGACCCTACGTCCACTCTGCAGCTCGCCTTGGGCGCAGCGCAAATTGCCGTTCCCGCCAAATAACCCCCTGAACTCTTTAGCGAAAAATGGAAAAGAATTTCTAAAAAGCTCTTGACTTTTCGCAGGCAGTAGGCTATAATATAAAAGCTGTGTGGCAAACGCCGCGCACGATGCTGCTCTAGCTCAGCCGGTAGAGCGCATCCTTGGTAAGGATGAGGTCGCCAGTTCAAATCTGGCTAGCAGCTCCATAAAAAAGCCTAGAGCCCCAACGGGTTTTAGGCTTTCTTCTTTTTTGCCCTATATGCCGCATACCCTAAAAACCGACACAGAAACCGACACGGGCAGTTTTTTAATGCAGAATCTTACTATAATCGACCACATTGTTATGGCTGATTCTTTCTTTTTGTTATCTCGAAAATACTGGAGTTATCGCCAAAATTATATGCTCCCTGCAATCAAACTGAATTTGATCCACATAACAGTTCCAAACAAGCCCAATAACGAAAATCAGCGGTATATGAAAACACAGCAACTTAAACCGCGGCAGGATATTTCCTGCCGCGGCTTTTTGCTGATTAGGGAAACTATCGACTATTTGCCGTCATCGCCCCTTTTTCCGAAGTATTTTACTTCATTGCTTTGCGTTTTTTCTGCTCGATCGTAGCGAGGGTGATACCTGCTGCGGAAACAAGCAACAGAATCCACCACAGCGTAAGGTTGCTGTTATCTCCGGTTTGAGGATTATCAGAGACAGCATTCTTGGTGTATACAGCATTTACAGTTGCGTTGCCGGTTGCCTTTTCAATGGTGGTATCCCAAGTAACAGTATAGCCATCCTTTGCAGAAACTTCGGGCATTGTAACTGCCTCGCCGTGCTTGTAGGTCAAGGTCTTGTAAACGCCGTTTTCGTCCATAAAGGTGATGGTGTATTCGTTAATGGTGTAAACTGCATTGATTTCGGTATCGGCAGTAATGTTCTTACCGTCCTTATCCCAAACAGGAGCAGTCTGCGTATAGCCTTCCTTTTCGGGAATAGCGGGAGCGGCTGCATCCTTGCCATGCTCGACCTCCACAGTGCCAACCACATTGCCATCTGCCTTGTAGGTCACGGTGTACTTGTTGATGGTATAAACTGCGTTGATCTCGGTGTCGGCAGTAATATTGGTGCCGTCCTTATCCCAAACAGG
>JAFTMB010000061.1 GCA_017452605.1 Oscillospiraceae bacterium | reverse complement strand
TTAGCCCCAGACTTGCTTAATCGTTGCGCCCATGTTGATATTGGTACATGGACAGAGGAAGAATTAGGGATTGTTGCGGAACGAGGAGCAAAAGCGCTGAACATCGAGATTGATTCCGATGCTAAAGCCGTGTTTGTTCGTTGCGCAGCACATAATATCGGCATCTTTAAGGATTTTTTGCAGAAGTATTGTCAGGAATTTGCAGTGTATCGCACGCAAGAAGCAAGAAAGTCATTGACAGGTATTGATTCTACTTCTAAGGTTGCGGAGGAAGTGATTTCAGAGGCATATACCCCACTTCGTGATAGGATAATTAACTTGGCAATGCCCCAACGCGATCGTAAAGAGTCAAAACGTATGCGCCTTAAAATGATCATTGCAGTGCTGAGACTGATTGTTGAAGATGATGCTGCACAAACTCAGGGTGGAATTCATTTGAATGCGATAAAGGCAAAGTTAGATGCCCTGTGCTCAATATGGGAAGAGGATCAGATTGGGATTAGCAATCTGACACAGGAACTGGGACTGTTGCACTTGCGTGAGGAAAATAGACAGACAGGAACGAATTTTATTCCGTTATTCTATTTCGATAAGGCAAATAAAAAATTGTTGGTTTTGGAACCGACGGTTTATGTAATTAAGGAATATAATGAAACATTGTTGACTGATATTGCGGAAGAACTCGAAAAAAATGTTAAACATGTATCTGTGCCAGGGGCGCTAGAACAGCAAGAATTTATTCTGCCTTAACTGAAAATCGATGAATGGTCGCTAGTCTGATTCTCGTTAACCGTTTACATTAAGCGCGGTGCTACCCCAAAATAGTGCGATGCCCGAAACTTGTTGAACCGCAACAGGTTTTGGGCATCGTTTACATTAGTGGCGTTGCTATGTTTCCCGCATTGAAAAGCGGGCGCTGGAGAAACTAAAGCAAGCGCTGGAACAATAAACGCCGCTTTCCTGCTTTTTTACCCCATCTTAATTTGGACCATGCTATAATCGTTTAAGATGGGGAAAAATGGTTTCCCCTATTCCGCAAAGGAGAAAAGATTATGTTAACTTCAAATGATGTGCTGCAATTGATCCAAAGCTTGATCTGGCTGCTGGCCGGTGTGGGTGTTTTCATCGTAGGCATGAATTTCCTCAGCGACGCGCTGGAGAAAAGCGCCGGTGACGGTATGAAAAAGCTTTTGGGCCGCATCAGCAACAACCGCTTTTCCGGTGTTGGCATCGGCGCGGGTGTTACCGCCATTATCCAAAGCTCCTCGGCTACATCCGTTATGGTGATCGGTCTGGTCAATGCGGGCGTTATGACCCTGACCCAGGCTACGCCCATCATCATGGGCGCCAACATCGGCACCACCATCACCGGTGTGCTGGTGGCGCTGAAAAACGATTATTTCAATATGCTGATGTATCTGCTGGCCTTTGCCGGTGTGATGCTGGGCTTTGTGAAAAACGAAAAGGTGAAGCTGGCAGGACTTTTGTGCAGCGGTCTGGGCCTGATTTTCGTGGGTCTGGAAGTGATGAGCAGCGACAAGGCCTTCGGCAACCCCCTGGTGGAGCAGATGTTTTTGAACATCTTCCGTGTCATCGATTTTCCCCTGCTGCTGATCCTGGTGGGCATTGTGTTCACCGCGCTGATCCAAAGCTCCTCCGCCGCCACCGGCGTTGTGATCACCATGGTGGGAACCGGGGTTCTTCCCCTGGAGCTGGCGCTGTTTATCGTGCTGGGCGCCAACATTGGCACCTGCGTTACGGCGCTGCTGGCCTCGGTGGGTGCCAATGCCAACTCCAAGCGGGTAGCGCTGATCCACTTTACCTTTAATGTGATCGGCACGGTAATCTTTACTGCCATCGTGTGGATCTTCAAGGAACCGATGATCCATCTGCTGGTAGCCCTGTTCCCCGGCAGCGATCCCATGTCGCTGCAAATGCGGGTATCCGTGTTCCATGTGATCTTCAATGTGACCACAACGGCGGTGCTGCTGCCCTTTGTTTCTCAGCTGGTGGCCTATTCCTGCGCCGTAATCCGGGAGAAAAAGCCGCAAACAGCGGAGCGCACTTTGAAATTTGTGGACGATCGACTGCTTTCCATGCCCTCCATCGCGCTGATGCAGGCCAAAAAGGAGATCGACAACATGCTGTGGCTGGTGGAGGAGAATATCCGTCTTTCCCGGATTTCTATGGAGGGAAAGACGGAGGAAAACGCAGCAAAAATTGAGGAAAACGAAGAAATCATCGACTTTACCAACGGCGCGCTGACCCGGTTCCTCATTAAGCTGTCCGCCTGCGTGGATGAGCGGGATGAACAGACCATCGGCGCTTATTTCCATGTACTCAACGACCTGGAGCGTATCGGCGACCATGCGGAAAATTTCCACGAGATCGGCCAGGAAATGCTTGCCAAAAAGCTTTCGTTTTCCGTTCTTGCCCAGGAGGACATTCAGCAGATGTTCAGCGTGGTCCTACGGATGCTGGCCATTGCCAAGGATGCCTTTGATACCGGCCATCCCGGCCATCTGCCGGAGCTGACACAGCTGGAAAACCAGACCGATGAAATGAAGCGCACTTGCAGCGCCAAGCATTTTTCCCGGCTTTCGGAGGGCAGCTGCAGTCTGGAGGTCAGCCCCTATTACACCTCCGCCATTACGGGGTTGGAGCGTGTGGCGGATCACATCGTCAATGTAGGCTACAGCATTTGCAACCCTGTGGGCTCGCAAAAGGCATAATATCGCAACGAATAAAAGGACGCGTTCTTTTGGAACGCGTCCTTTTGCTTTGGTTTATCCGGTTTCAAAGGATAAAATTATTCCTCACCAGGGAATTTTTTACAGTAACACCCAATTTTTATATAGTGCAGATTGCACATGGCGCACCACAAGATATGGTGAGATTCGGGGAAAATCTAAGTTTTTAACCCAATTTTTAAGCAATTATTAACAAAATAACCGCAAAAAACTCATAATGCTTTACATAAAAACCTTGATTATTCATAAACTCTGTGCTATAATGCCCAAGGTTGTATTTGTGAAAATACGGTCACTATCCCCATTTACATGAACCAACAACGAAAGGACGACCCTAACATGCACAAGAAGATCCTGCGGATCCTTACCTTGGCACTGGCAATTTTGCTCCTGGTCACCGTTCTTCCCCAAGAAACCTTCGCTGATGATCTGGAGATCAAGGAGATCAAAAATCAGATCACTTCTACATACAAAGCAGCCAAGCGCTATTCCGGCCGCCCCTCTTTCAGCGGCTACTGCGCCAGTTTGGTAAACTGGCAGCTGTATCTGCTTGGCATTACCGAAGAAAAGCTGGGCAACAACGGCAATCAGGAATATGATTATTTCTGCAAGCAGTCCCAGACCTCCGGCGGTTACACCGTCCGTGCCTACCCCGACGATCGCTACAATCTGAAAGAAGCGCTGAACTTTGTTTCTCAGGACGGCACCAAGAAGGTCTACAACATGATCGTCTGCTTCCAGTCCACCAACTCTGCTGCAGGCCGCCGCTATGGCCATGCCTTCCTGATCCACGCCATTATTGACGGCATCGTTTACTACAGCGAAAGCTCCAGCGTCAGCGTTGGCGGCAAGTACTTCCCGGAGGGCAGCGCCATCGCCGTTTCTCTGGAAGATTTCTGGCAGTATTACTGCAAGTGGGATTACGAAGGTCTGATCTACTTCGGCCGCAAGACCTACGCCGATGAATGCAGCGCCTTCACTTCCAACCTGTACGTTTCCGTTAACGAGACCACCGGCCTGTACTCCTCCCCCTGCACCAGCGAGCTGGACCCCCGGTCCAAGTACCGCTATGATGTTCAGGCAGGCGAGAAGGTCCATGTCATCGGCCTGTACCGCAATACCGAAGGCGAATGCTGGTACGAATTGGACGACGGCCACAACGGCTTCATCCCCGCCTCCAAGACCACGCTGATCTCCATGGATTATTCCGATATCCATGTCAGCAACATCGTTTCTCCTCTGAATCTGCGCGCCGGCAACCGTTTCAGTCTGAAGGGCCAGATCAGTTCCGATCACAACCGCATCTACACCGTCCGCGCCCAGATCTATCAGGTTGAGGGCGACAAGCTGATCCAGATGGACAGCGCCACCGCCATGGTGGACGGCAACGATTACACCCTCAACGGCAGTTCCCTGTCCAGCAATCTGGCATTCCGGAAGCTGAAGAAGGGCACCTACCTGTATATGCTGGCGGCCGTTGTGGGCAACTACTACTGCGAAAACGGCGAAGTGAAGCTCCAGTGGAAGACCGTTCCCCTGTGGCAGGCCCGCTTTGAAGTAACCTCTTCCTACAAGGGTGCCAACAGCGTCCAGTTCGACGCCAACGGCGGCCAGATCGAAATGAACCAAGTGGAGCACGCCCACGGTACCCCCGTTGGTGAGCTGCCCATGCCCCAGCGTCCCGGCTACCGGTTCCAGGGTTGGTCCACCGATAAGGAAGGCCTCCACATGGTGAGCGCCAACCATGTGATCGAACAGAACACCGTGCTGTACGCCCAGTGGACTGTGGATAAGAACACCCAGGGCTGGTTCCCTGTGGACGGCACTTGGTACTACCTGTCCGGTGGCCAGGCTCATGAAGGCTTCTTCCAGGATTCCGGCCTGGTGTACTACGCAGAGAAGGGCACCCCCATCACCGGCTGGAAGACCGTAGACGGCAAGCATTACTACTTTGGCCGCAACGGCGTCATGCAGACCGGCCTGTTGGAGGTAGACGGCATCCGTTACCTGCTGGGTGAAGACGGCGCAGCCATGACCGGCTGGGCCGAAGTGGATGGCTATACCTGCTATCTGAACCCCAACGGCAGCTTCTGCTCCGGCTGGCAGAGCATTGATGGCCAGCTGCACTATTTTGATGCCACCAGCGGCAAGCTGGTGCTGACCCAGAACCAGAGCGGCAACCCCTTCGATTTCGTGGTTCACGATAAGAATTTGGCCAGCTCTCTGCTGGACCCCATTCTGGGCCTGCTGTCCCCCGTCCCCGGCAACTGATTTACATACGCACAGCCCGCAGCGATTCGCTGCGGGCTGTTTTTTGCGGAAAGTCAAATTGCAGTTTATCGCTCTGTTTGATGGTTGCTGCGGCGCGGCAGCGCCCTTGGCTCCCTCGTTTTGAGGGAGCTGGCAAAATTGCCTAATAAGGCAATTTTGACTGAGGGAGTTAAAATAAATAAACTCCCCCAGTCACGCTGTTCGCGTGACAGCCCCCTCAAAACGAGGGGGCCAAGTCCTCTAACCAACAGAGCGATAAACTGAAATTTGCAAAAACAGAGGGCGCCCGGTGGGCGCCCTTTGGTCTTTATGTTCTTGCATCCAATTCCCGCACCAGCAT
>JAFTMB010000060.1 GCA_017452605.1 Oscillospiraceae bacterium | reverse complement strand
GTAACTATATTTTACAATGTGAATAGGCACCAGTCAACTATGACCGGCAAGGTTTGTATGAGTAAACTCTGCGCCCTTGTTTGCAAGACTAACTTCTGCTCATAGCTGCCCAGTGCTGGAAATTAAATTTTCAATCGAGGTTGGAATTACCAAATAATAGGAGGTTCTTATCTATGGACAAGATGATGAACAGCGCTAAATTCTTTCACACCGGTGTAAAAGTGGCCCGTGGTATTTTTAACGCTGCCGCCTGGATCTGCGCAGTGGTGGCGATTCTGGTCTGGTTTTTGCCCGAAAGCGCCTTCTGGGGCGGCACGGAATCCTTTACGCTTGGCCCTGTAACCATCGAGCTTGTACCGGACGGCATGCTGGCCCCCATCTGGGTCCGGGCTGGTGCATTCGAATCGGTGCTTCTTGCTTTTATCATGCTGTTTTTCTCCTGCCGCGCTTTGCGGATTCTGGAGCAGATCCTGCGCCCCATGACCCTGGGCCAACCCTTTGATGGCGGCGTTGCGCCGAACCTCAAAAAGCTGGCCTGGCTGTGTCTGATCGGCGGCGGCATCTATGAAATAGGCGGACTGGCCCATCAGGCGCTGGTGCTGCACGGACGGGATCTGGCGCAGTATTTCAACAGCGCCGTTGTGAAAAACATAACGGTCGAGCACGAGCTGAATATGTGGTTTATTGCCGGTTTTGTGCTGCTGATGCTAATGAGCCATGTATTTGCTTACGGCCAGCAGCTGCAGCAACTTTCCGACGAAACCCTGTAAGGAGGTAGGATCATGCCCATCATTTTACGCCTGGATCGGGTCATGGCCGACCGGAAAATGTCTTTGAACGAACTTTCCGAAAAAGTCGGCGTATCCAATGTGAATCTTTCCAAGCTGAAGACCGGCAAGGTCAGCGCCGTCCGTTTTTCCACGCTGGAAGCCATCTGCGAAGCACTGGATTGCCAGCCCGGTGACATTTTGGAATTTCAAAAAGGAGACCCTCGGCCATGAAATATATCCGTATATCTCTGTTTTTCGCTCTGGTGATGTCCCTGGTTCTTAGTATTTCCTCTCCCGCTATTGCAGCCGAGGAAGGCTCCTGTGGCCTGGATGCCACCTGGCGCTTTGAAGATGGCACGCTGACCGTTTCCGGCAAAGGTCTGGTGACCGACATTTGCTGGTATGAATTTCACAATCGGATCCTAAAAGTTGTGGTAGAACCCGGGATCATCAATCTGCCGAATAACGCCTTCCAGGATTGTGAATTTCTGACAGAAGTTATTTTACCGGATGGGTTCACTCTTATTGGCTCTTTTGCCTTTCATAACTGCAATAGCCTGGGCACGGTGCAGCTTCCGGCTACCTTGGGCCATATCGGTCAGCACGCTTTTTCCAACAGCGGCATCACCGGCATCACCATCCCCGGCAGCGTCGAGCGCATCGGCACCAGCGCATTTGACAACTGTGAAAAGCTGCTGCGGGTCACGGTAGAGGAGGGTGTTACCTACATTGGCGCTTCTGCCTTCCACGGCTGCAAAAAACTGGCAGAAATCACCTTGCCGGATTCTCTGAAGATCATAGAAAACAAAGCTTTTGAAAGCTGTTCCAGTCTGCAAAGCATCGTTCTTCCGCAACATGTGACCGTGATCAGCGCCCAAGCGTTCCAGGGATGCAACAGCCTTGCAAGCGTTACCTTGTCCCCAAAAACCACCACAATCGATTATAATGCGTTCGCCCAGTGCTATGCGCTGCGCTCCATTTCGCTGCCACCTACCGTCCAAACTATACAGGGACTGTCCAGCGCCCTGGAAGAGATCCACATTTCCGATCTAACCGCCTGGTGTACCGCAGAGCATTCCTATAAAAACCATTGCCTGCAAAACGCCGGACTTTATCTAAACGGAGAGCTGCTCACTGACCTTAGAATCCCCGATGACTGCAACGCCATCAGCGCCCATGCATTCAGCCATTACGGTAAATTGAAAAGTGTCACCATGCCGGAAGGTTTCACCTCCATCGGCGACTACGCCTTTCAGAATTGCCATTCTTTACAATCTGTTTCCCTGCCTTGCAGTTTGCGCCGTATCGGCGATTCTGCTTTTGCTCATGCGACAAATCTAAAATCAATCGAATATGGTGGTTCATTTAACGATCTGAAGAAGGTCGAGATCAACGGTGGAAATGATGCTCTGTGGAATAATTACCTGCAGGTCAGCACGCCGGAAACAACCACATTTTCAGTCTATTACTATATGGTCATCCTGGCGCTTGCCTGCCTGCTTCAGCTGGGCGTGCTGATTGCCTGCCTTGTGATCTATATCCGCCAGAGAAAATACCCTTTCCTGTAAGATTATCCGTTTTTTCCCAAGGTTTAGGCAGATTTCCTCTTGCTATTTTGGATATTTAAGGTTATAATAGCCGAGGAAATAAAAGGAGGTCATTTTTATGGCTGTTAAGATTGAAAAGAATACCATTATCGGCGAGGTTCTGGACATCGCTCCCCACGCCGCTCCCCTGTTTTTTGCCATTGGCATGCACTGCCTGGGCTGCCCCTCCTCCCGCGGCGAAACCGTGGAAGAGGCCTGCATGGTCCACGGCATTGATTGCGACAGCTTCCTGAAGCAGCTGAACCACTTCCTGGAAGCCTACGAGCAGAGCGAAGCCAACAAGTAAGAAAACCGGCCATGCCGTCCCGCTTCGCCGGGACGGCATTCCTTTTGCATAATGCTATTACAGTAAATTGTTGTTTAGCGTTTTTGTAGGGACCGGCCTCCTGGACGGTCCTTCTACAAAAAATGCCGCTTCGCGGTAGGACCGTCGAGGACGCCGGTCCCTACATTGGCATTTCGT
>JAFTMB010000059.1 GCA_017452605.1 Oscillospiraceae bacterium | reverse complement strand
AGTGAAAACTACACGGTCAGCGTCAAGTACGATGCCAACGGCGGTATTTTTACCACAAATACATCGGTGATTGTGGATTCTTATAATCTGGAGCAGCTGCCAAAGGATTCTGCAGGCAACGCCCAGATCGCGCTGATTGCGCCGGATAACACCGGCAGAGGCAATGATGCCTTTACCGCCGTTAATAACGGCTATTTCCTGGCAGGCTGGTATGCTGAGCGGGTAGAAACGATTGGCGGCGATGGCAAGGCAGAGTTTGTCTACGGCAGCAAGTGGGATTTTGAAAAGGATACCCTCAGCGTGGATGCGAACAAAGCATACAGCGCCTCCGAGCCGGTTTTGACCTTGTACGCAGCCTGGGTTCCTATGTTTGAAATTGAGTTTTACGACCTTTCCACCGGCTCGTACATGGAAAGCTACACCTTCAATCCTGAAACCGACGGTGAGATTATGATTCCTGCCTGGAATAAAGAAACCGGCACTGTTGATATGCACGATTTTCCTGCAAAATCCGGCTTTACTTTCTCCGGCGTGTATACTGACCCGGAGGGCAAGCTTCCCCTGGAGGGAGCTTCTGTTGCTCACCCCGGTGTGGTGGATTACACCAACGGCGCGGCGAAAAATCCCAAGCTGAAGCTGTATGTGGATTATACGGAAGGGGAGTGGTTCCACATCTACAATGTGGAGCAGTTCCTGGATAACGCCAGCGTCAGCGGCAACTATGTGATCCATGCGGATTTGGATTTTACAGATGAAAACTGGCCCTCTTCCATGATGCACGGAAATTTCTCCGGCAGCATCCAGGGCAACGGCCATGTGTTTAAGAATATTTCCTTTGAGCAGACCAACAACTCCAAAGTCAACTCCGGCCTGTTTGGTCATCTGACGGAAAAATCCCAGATTTCCGACCTGACCTTTGAGAATGTGACCTTTACCATCAAGTCCGGCACCCGCGTGGCAGGCGCCAGTTTTGGTCTTCTGGCGGGCACAGTTTCTGAGGGTGCGGCAATTAGCAATGTTAAGGTGCATGACAGCGCCCTGCAGATTGATTCGTCCTGCTATTTTGGCACAGATGACTATGTTATCGGTCTTGTTTGCGGCATGGGCGATGTAGGTGTTGACCATTCCTCTGTCACCTGCAAGGCAGTGGGCGAAAAGCCTGAAAGCGTTGTCATTACTGTGGCTGGAAATGCTGTAAATCTCAGCTTTACTGAGTAAATACGTAAGAAAACTTACTGAATCATAAAAGGAGCATGACATCATGAAAAAGAGAGTTCTTTCCCTCATCCTGTGCATCGTCATGTGCGCAGGAGTGGCATCCATGTTTTCCGGCTGCAGCGGCAGCTCTACAACGGATGCCTTTGTTATCATGACCGATCAGCTGGACGGTCTGTTTAATCCCTTCTTCTCCACATCTGCCCCCGACGGCACCATCGTTGCCATGACCCAGATCGGCATGCTTGGCTCCAAGTATGTCAATGGTGAGGTTGAGGTTGCCTACGGCGACAATGAAGCTGTTGTGGTTAAGGACTACGAAATCAAGGAAAACAACGATGGCACCACCACCTACACCTTCGTTTTGAAAAACGGCATCCAGTTCTCCGACGGTCATCCTCTGACCATGGAAGACGTGCTGTTTAACTACTATGTGTATCTGGACCCCGTTTACACCGGCTCCAACACTCTGTACTCCACTGACATTCTGGGCTTAAGCGAGTACCGCACCCAGACTGTTGGCTCTGCCTCCGATGACAGTGACGATCTGATCTCCTCCCAGGCTGCCAACAGAGCCAACGCCAGAATCAACGAGCTGGTGAACCTGTTCCGCGCCGAGCTGAAGGCTTCTTCTACCAGCGAGGTCAACTATGATGCCATGAAGGCCGCAATTCAGGATCACAAGGTCAGCGCCGGCTACATCTCCGCCATTTCCAACGATGCATCCGCTGTTTCCAACAAGGACCTGCTGGCTGATTATGAATATGCATTGGAGCTCTTTAAGAAAGAACTGGGCACCGACTACCTGAGCGCGCAGGAGTCCTACACCGAGGCTCCCTACACCAGCTACAATGAGTTCAAGGATGAAATCTTCTGCTTTATGTACTCCGAGGGCTATGTCCAGGTAGAGTACGCTGAGGGCGCTGACGGTAAGATCGACCGCACCAAGATCGAAAAGCTGACTCCCAGCTATCCCTCCAGCCTGACCACTAAGGAAGCTGCTATCGACTACATTTTCAACGATAAGATTTCCCGTCAGCTGGACATCATTCTCTATTACTGGGCTACCGGCACAACTTTGAACACCGAGTTCACCGCCAAGGCCAAGGAAGTCATCCTCCACGAAAATGTGTCCGACGACGGTGACCTGGCAGTTGAAAACATTTCCGGTATCGTATCTCTGGGTCACACCGACGCTGCCGGCACCACTATTTCCGTCAACGGCACTGACTATACTGTGGCTTCCGGCCACAATGCCGACGGCACTGTCACCAATGCCAATGAGTACGATGTTCTGCAGATCAGCATTGACGGCATCGACCCCAAGGCTATTTGGAACTTTGCTTTAACGGTTGCTCCTCAGCACTACTATGGCCAGGGCAGCTCTGTTGGCGTGGACATCGCCAACAACAAGTTCGGCGTGGAATTTGCCAGCTTTGATTTCATGACCGACATTATCCAGTCCACCCGGAACATCAAACTTCCCATGGGCGCAGGCGCTTATAAGGTAACCGATGCGGAAAACAGCGACAGCCCCTCTGAGAGCAGCTTCTACACCAACAACGTTGCCTATTTCAAGCGCAACGATAAGTTCACCACAGTAGGCGAGGGCATTGAAAACGCCAAGATCGAGAAAATCCGGTATCAGATCGTCAGCTCTGCCAACGCCATTGCTGCTCTGGAAAACGGCACTGTTCACTACATCTCTCCCTCTTTGACAACCGATAACTACGAAAAGCTGGAGAAGCTTTCCAGCAAGGGCATGGTCACTATTACGGAGGATCAGCTGGGTTACGGCTACATCGGCGTCAATGCCGCCAAGGTTAATGACATTAATCTCCGTAAGGCCATTATGTGCGCCATGAACACCAGCCTGGCTCTGGACTACTACCGCGCAGGTACTGCCGAGCAGATTTACTGGCCCATGTCCCTGGTTTCCTGGGCTCACCCCGACGGCGCTGACCGCACCGACAACGGCTTTGATTATCCCCAGCTGGGCACCTGGAGCAAGGATGTTGCTACCACCAACATTGAAAAGTATATGCAGGAAGCCGGCGTCAGCGCTGGCGACAGCGACCTGAAGGTTACCTTTACCATCGCAGGCTCCAGCCTGCAGGATCACCCCACCTACAAGGTCTTCCGTGATGCAGCTGCGCTGCTGAACGATCTGGGCTGGGATGTAGAGGTTGTCTGCGATACCCAGGCTCTTACCAAGATCAACACCGGCTCTCTGGAAGTTTGGGCTGCTGCATGGTCTTCCGCGCTGGACCCCGATATGTATCAGGTTTACCACAAGGATTCCACCGCAACCTCCACTCTGGCATGGGGATACAACTGGCTGAAGACCAGCGGTACTGCCGAAGAGCTGGATATTCTCGACGAGCTGAGCGATCTGATCGACCAGGCCCGTGAAACCAACGACAAGGCTGTCCGCGCAGACCTGTATCAGGATGCGATGGAGCAGGTTCTGGATCTGGCTATCGAGCTGCCCGTTTACCAGCGTGATGTTCTGTACGCCTTCAATTCCAAGGTAATCAATGCAGACAGCCTGCCCGGCGAAGACGAGATGAATCCCTATTCCTCTCCGCTGGACCGCATTTGGGAAGTTGAATTTGCCAACTGATTTTTGGAGTGAATTATGGTTAAATACATCGCCAAAAGATTAGCCTATGCGCTGCTCATACTTCTTGGCGTTTCCATGATCATTTACTTTCTCATCCGGTTGATGCCCGTTGATTTTATCCAGGATAAGATCAACGCCATCAATCAGGGTGGCGCGACGGTCAGCGAGGAAACAGTCAATGCCATGTATGAGATGTATGGGTTGGGGGACAACAGCTTTTTAGGTATCCTGAAGGGATATTTCAACTGGCTGTCGGCGCTGGCCCGCTTTGATCTGGGCACCAGCTTCGTTTACGGTCTTCCTGTTGCTGACGTGATTTTTGAGCATATGGGTATTTCCTTTGCCATTGCACTGATCGCAACCATTTTTGAGTTTATGATTGCCATTCCCTTGGGCATCACTGCGGCCACTCATCAGTACAGCCTCCGGGATTATGTTGTGACAATTCTTGTCATGATTGGCATTTCCTTGCCTTCATTCTTCTTTGGACAGATGCTCAAAGACGTACTTGCTCTGAAGCTGGGCTGGTTCCCGGCATCGGGCCTGATTGATGCCACCGCATCCTACACTGGAATTGAACTGCTGCTTGACTATGCCCGACACATGTTCATTCCCATTTTAACCATTGTCATTTTGAGCATTGGCGCAAGAATGAGAATGACCAGAACCAATATGCTGGAGGTTATGAACTCCGATTACATCCGCACTGCCCGGGCAAAGGGTCTGAAAGAAAGCGCTGTTATCAACAAGCACGCATTCCGCAACACCCTGATCCCCCTGGTTACTTCTCTGGCAGGGTTGCTTCCCAGTCTTTTCTCCGGCGCCATTATCACCGAGCAGGTATTTGACCTTCCCGGTATCGGTAACATTGCGCTGGACGCCATGAACCGGGGCGACATTCCTTTCATCATGGGCTACAATATGTTCCTTGCTCTGTTGAGCGTTCTGGGTGTGTTGCTTGCCGATCTGATGTACGGCCTGGTTGACCCCAGAGTCAAACTGGAGTGAGGAGGTGCGCTATGGAAGAACTGAAAAATCAGCAGGCAGCCCCGGAAGCTGCCGATTCTGAAGCACCTCTTGATAAGAATGTGCGCCTCATGTCTCCCACCCGGATGGTGGTGCGCCGTTTCTTCCGCTCCAAGCTGAGTATTCTGGGACTGGTAATGGTTATCAGCCTGTTTCTCTTCAGCTTTCTGGGCCCTGTGATTTACACCCAGTGGGGAGAAATTCAGCTGGATGAAAGCGGCAAGACGGAGTATTCCATTGCCGAAACCACCTACACTGTAAACGGCGTGGAATACACCCTGCGTCAGACTACGGAAAAATACCTGAAGGACAATTTCCTTGCTCCGCCCTCCGCCGAGCACATTCTCGGCACGGACAATGAAGGCTACGACATTTTCGTAAGACTCATGTACGGCGGCAGAATATCCCTTACGGTCAGTTTTATCGCCGTGTTCCTTATCACCATTCTTGGTGTTGTGCTGGGCGGCGTTGCAGGCTATTTTGGCGGCGCGGTGGACAATGTCATCATGCGTCTGTCGGATGTTTTGATGTGTTTGCCCGGCGTTCCCATTCTCTTAATTATCAGCACCATTTTGGATGCCTCGGACATCGACGCTAAGTACAGAATTTATCTTCTGATGGTATATTTGACCTTCATTTCCTGGACGGGCACTGCCCGCTTGGTAAGAGGACAGATTCTTTCTTTGCGGGAGCAGGAGTATATGGTGGCTGCTGAGGCTATGGGTTACTCCACTTTCCGTAAGATTTTTAAGCATCTTGTGCCCAATGTTATGCCACAGCTGATTGTCCAGATGAGCCTGAGCCTTGGCAGCATGATTCTGTATGAAGCAACCTTGAGCTACCTGAATCTGGGTGTCAAAGCACCCTACGCCGCCTGGGGAACTATGATCAACATCATTTCCACCAACCAGGACATCTTGCAGAATCACCTGAATGTGTGGGTGCCTGCGGGTATCTGTATTGTCATTGCCGTGCTGGGCTTCAACTTCGTCGGTGACGGCTTGCGGGATGCCCTTGATCCGAAAGCGAGGAGATAATTTATGGCAAAAGAAAACAAGAATTATCTCTCCGGTAAGGAGATTCGCGCCATCGCCAAGGCAAATGCCAAGGAGATGAAGCGGCTGGAGGCCTATAAAAACCGCAAGGCAGAGGAGCACGAGTTCCTCAGCCAAATGAAAAGCAGCGAAAACATTCTGGAAATTGAAGATCTGCATACCTTCTTCTATACGGAGCAGGGTGTGGTCAAGGCGGTCAACGGTGTGTCCTACGATGTACCCAAGAACGCCGTAGTGGGCGTAGTAGGGGAGAGCGGCTGCGGCAAATCCGTCACCTCCATGTCCGTCATGCGGCTGATTCAGGGCCCCACCGGCCAGATTGTGGACGGCTCTATCCGTTTCAAGGCTTACGATTACAAGCGTGATGAAAAGGGAAATCCCATTCCTAACGGCGCTGATGGCTATGAGATGGAGGAAAAGGTTTACGACATCGCCAAGATGCCTATCCATGAAATCCACCGCATCCGTGGCAAGCAGATCGCTATGATTTTCCAGGAGCCTATGACCAGCCTCAATCCCGTGTTTACCATCGGCGAGCAGCTGGACGAGGTTACTTTTATTCACACCCCCGGCGCCACCAAGGAAATGGCAAAAGCAAAATCCGAGGAAATGCTCCGTCTGGTGGGCATCATCCCGGAAAATGTTTATGGGGCGTTTCCCCATGAGCTGTCCGGCGGTATGCGCCAGCGTGTGATGATCGCCATGGCATTGGCTGCCGAACCTCGGCTGATTATTGCAGACGAGCCCACCACCGCCCTGGATGTCACTATTCAGGCGCAGATTCTGGATCTTCTGCAGGACATCAAGAACAAGATTGACGGCTCTATTCTGCTGATCACCCACGATCTGGGTGTGATTGCGGAAATGGCTGACTATGTGGTGGTTATGTACGCGGGCAAGGTGATAGAAAAGGGTACTGTGTATGAGATTTTCCAGGACCCCAAGCACCCTTACACCATTGGCTTGCAAAAGTCCAAGCCGACCATGAGCCTGGACGACGGCACGGAGCTATATAACATTCCCGGCAATGTTCCCAATCCCATCAATATGCCGGACCACTGCTACTTTAAGGAAAGATGCGCAAAGTGCACTTTAAAATGCTCGGGAGATTATCCCGGCATGGTGCAGGTCAGCCCGACCCACTTTGTAGCATGTCATTTGTATGACGGGGTAGAAGACAATGGCTGATGAAAAAGTATTGGAAAATGTAACTCCCGTCTATGATGATGAGGCTTTGGCTGCAGAATATCTTGAAAAGCGGCAGCAAAAGATCGAGGAAGATTTTAAGAAGCCCTTTGACCCTGACTGCATTCTGGAAGTGCGTCACCTGCGCAAGTGCTTCCCCCTAAAAAAGACCATCACCGGAAAGGTGACCAAGGAACTGGTTGCTGTTGATGATGTATCCTTTAAGCTGAAAGCAGGCGAAACCTTGGGCATCGTCGGTGAGTCCGGCTGCGGAAAGACCACCACCGGCAGAGCAGTGCTGAAGCTGCACCAGCCTACCGCCGGTCAGATCATTTTCAACGGTCAGGATATTACCAATTTCGACTCCAAGCAGATGCGCTCTAGTCGCAAGGAAATGCAGATTATTTTCCAGGATCCCTACTCCTCGCTGCCTCCCAGATCCACCGTTGGCGGAATTCTTTCTGAGCCGGTGGAGGTTCATAACATTGTTCCCAAGGATCAGGTGAAGGACTACGTTTTGGACCTGATGGATAAGTGCGGCCTGCGGGATTACTACTATGAGCGGTATCCCCACGAGTTTTCCGGCGGTCAGCGCCAGAGAATCTGCATCGCCCGGGCGCTTTCCGTCAATCCCAAGCTTGTGATTTGTGATGAGCCTGTATCTGCCCTGGATGTTTCCATTCAGGCTCAGATTATTAATTTGCTGAAAAAACTGCAGCGGGAAATGAACCTTGCCTATGTGTTTATTTCTCATGATCTGAGCGTTGTTAAGTTTATTTCCGATAAGATCGGCGTTATGTACCTTGGCTCTATGATGGAATTCGGCAGCAAGGAGGATATTTTCAAGAATCCTCTGCATCCTTACACCAAGGCGCTGTTTTCTGCTGTTCCCAATCCCGATCCTACTCAGAAAACGGAACGGATCAAGCTGGAAGGGGATATTCCGTCACCTGCCAATCCGCCCAAGGGCTGCCGGTTCCACACCCGCTGCCCCTACGCCAAGGAAGTGTGCAAGCATATTACGCCGGAATATCGGGAGTATGAGCCGGGTCACTTTGCTGCCTGTCATCTTCTCAATGAGGAATAATCTGCCATGAGCAAGAAGAAAGATAAAATCACATACGTAGACGATGGGAGAACCGTTGCGGATATGTCCGGCGTCAGCTCCGGCTTTCGTCTTTCCAAGGGAAAATACCGTCCTGCGCCAAAGGCAAAGGATGTGTGGAAGACCTACTGGAATGCGGTGAGGATGATGTTCGTACCCATGTTAGTTGTGGTGTGCGCGATTATCATCATTTACATGCTGCTGTCTGTGGCGTTTTTGCTGATGTAACAGGTGATTTTGACCCGGGTTGCACATTTTCGTGCAACCCGGGCTTTCTGCTTTGTGTATTTTTCTACTATCTTTTGGAAGAAAGATGTTGTAAAATATTGTTAAACAATAAAATGGGAGGAAATGATTATGCCACTTTTACAGGTAAACGACTATGACAGAAAGGTTTACGAAGAAGAACTGAAGCCTTTCCTGCCTCAAACCTTTATCGACTGCCACTGCCATGTTTGGCTCGATGAATTCCATACCGATTGCGAAAAGCGTTCCGGTTCTCAGGATTGGCCGGATTTGGTTGCCAAGGACAACTCCGTGGAAGATGTCATGGAAACCAACCGTCTGCTGTTCCCAGACAATAAGGTGATTTCCGTTCTCTACGGTGAGCCCATGATTAACATCGACCTGAAGAGAAACAACGAGTATGTTGCCAAGTATGGTAACGAGCTTTCTTTCCCCGCGCTGTACCTTGCCCATCCCAAGCAGAGCGCTGAGGAGCTGGAAAGGGAAGTGCTTTCTAACCCCGTATTCAAGGGAATCAAGGTGTATTTGCAGTTTGCTCCCGGATACATTCCCGATGACGAAATCCGCATCTTCGACTTCCTGACCCCCGAGCACCTGGAAGTATGCAATAAGCACGGCTGGATTGCTCAGCTGCATATTGCCCGGCCCAAACGTCTGGCTGACCCGGTGAACTATATGCAGATTCTGGAAATCGAAGAAAAGTACCCCAATGTCAAGCTGATCGTTGCCCACCTTGGCCGTGCTTACGCCGATGAGGATGTGGGCGATGCCATTGATGTTCTGAAGTACACCAAGAATTTTATGTGGGACTTCACCGCCAACACCAACGAAAACGTCATTCGCAGAGTGCTGGAAACCTTCGGCTCTCACCGGCTGATGTACGGCTCCGATTTCCCCATTTTCCGCATGAAGGCCCGCCGCACCGTGGAAAACGGGTTTTACATCAATGAAATTCCCCAGGGTTCTCTGGGTGATGTTTCCTACGACCGCCACATGCGGTAAATCCCTTATCCCGAGGCAGAAAAGATTACTTTCTTCATTT
>JAFTMB010000058.1 GCA_017452605.1 Oscillospiraceae bacterium | reverse complement strand
CTCAGGCTCTGGCGGTGCGTGGGAGCTGCGATAGTGGGCGGCGTGTATGCCGGGATGTGTTTGCTGCCCGGATTCTCCTTTCTGGGTAGTCTTCTTTGGCGTATGGTAAGTCTGTGCGGTATATGTGTTGCCGCTTTTGGAATTTCCAAAAGGGCGGTGAAAAAGGGTTTTCTCTTCATTTTTCTAACCATGGCGCTGGGCGGCGTCGCCAGCCTTATGGGTAAAGGTGGATTCTGGGCGATAATCCTATCTGCCGCAGGCGTTTTCCTTGTTTGCGTGGTTGGATTTGAAGGAAACCTTAAGGGGCAGAAAAGAGTGTCGGTGGTTTTAATTAAGGGAGAAAGGGTTTTACGGCTTACCGCCCTGCAGGATACGGGGAATACCCTGAAAGACCCGGTGACTGGAGAAAGCATTTTGGTGGTAGGGGAGGCGGTTGCCCGGGAACTTGCGGACTTGAGCCATGAGCAGCTGCTTTCTCCCATTGAAACCATGACCCAAGTTTCCGGACTTCGGCTTGTGCCCTTTCGCAGTGTAGGATGCAGCTGCGGGATGATGCTGGCCATGAACATGGACAAGGTAATGATTGATGGGGAGATATGCGGCACATTGGTTGCCTTTGCCCCCCAGACGATTGGAACGGAAGGAAGTTATCAGGCGTTGGCAGGAGGTGCTCTATGAACAAAATCATCATTCGGTTACTGGATTGGATAGGCGTTTCCCATCAGGAGGAAATCTATTACATAGGCGGCAGCGATGTGCTGCCCCCGCCGTTAAAGGGTCAGCAGGAGGAATTCGCCCTGGAGGCGCTGGAAAAGGGGGATGAAAAGGCGAAAAGCGAACTGATTGAGCATAACCTGCGGCTGGTGGTTTACATTGCCCGCCGGTTTGAAAATACGGGCATTTATTTGGAGGATTTGATTTCCATCGGCACCATTGGCCTGATTAAAGCCATCAGCACCTACCGCCGGGACAAGAATATCAAGCTGGCTACCTACGCATCCCGGTGTATCGAGAACGAAATACTCATGTATATCCGCAAAACTGCCGGGCAAAAAGCGGAGGTTTCTCTGGATGAACCCATAAACATGGATTACGACGGAAATGAGCTTCTGTTATCTGATATTTTGGGCACGGATGAGGATTTGATTTTTAGACCGTTGGAGGAGGATGTGGATATGCACGTGCTTCGTCAGGCGTTGGATCAGCTGCCGGAGCGGGAGAGGGAAATTGTGCTGATGCGCTACGGTTTATATGGCTATAAAGAGCTGACCCAAAAGGAGATTGCCCAAAAAATGGGGATTTCCCAATCCTATATTTCAAGGCTGGAAAAGCGGATCATGCTCAGGCTGCGGAAGGAATTTTTGAGACAGACAAGCTGCGCGTAAAATATGCTTGCAATTTGGTGTAACCGTTGTTATAATCGGTAAAAAAGCATATCGATATAATTTTTTATCGATTGGGTTACGAGGTGCGACAATGGAACATAAAGAAATTTCCAAGGCTGTATTAAAGCGGCTGCCGGGGTATTTGGCATATTTGAAAAACACCCAGGAGGGTGGTTCTTTATATATTTCCGCCACAGCCCTTGCCAATGCCCTGGGCATGGGTGAGGTGCAGGTCAGAAAGGACCTTGCCATGGTTTCCAACGGCGGCAGACCCAAGGTTGGCTATCTTCGCCAGGGCCTCATTGACGATATTGAGCAGTTTTTGGGATACGACAACACCACCGATGCGGTGCTTGTGGGTGCAGGTAAGCTGGGTCAGGCGCTGTGCGGATACAGCGGATTTGAGGCCTACGGATTGAACATCCTTGCCGCATTTGACTTGATGCCCGCAGCTGAAACCACCGTTGAGGGAAAGCCGATTTTGCCGGTTTCCAAGATGCAGAGCTTCTGCAAATCCCACAAGGTGCTGATGGGCATTATCACTGTACCTGCAGGCCAGGCTCAGCGTGTGTGCGACCAGATGATTGAGTGCGGCATTAAGGCCATTTGGAACTTCGCTCCCACCCATTTGGAAGTGCCGGAGGGTATTTTGGTGCAGAATGAAAATATGGCAACCTCCCTTGCTGTGCTGAGTATGCACCTGCAGGCCCAGATTAAGGACAAGAAATAAAGAAATGGCGTGTTCTTTTGAACACGCCATTTTTCTGTTAAGTTCCGGGTTTAAAGCTGTCTTTTAAGCTGACAGAGCGGTTAAACACCAGGTGTTCCGGGGTAGAATCCTTACTGTCGGGGCAGAAATAGCCAAGTCGCATGAACTGGAAGGACTGGGGCGCTTTGGCAGAGCGCAGGCTGGCTTCCACCTTACATCCGGTGAGAACCTCCAGAGAATTCGGGTTCAGGCAGGCGAGGAAATCCTTGCCGGCGGCATCAGGATCGGGATCGTCGAACAGATTGCTGTACTGGCGAACCTCGGCATCGTAGCAGTTATTGGCATCCACCCAGTGAATGGTAGCGCCCTTGACCTTTCGGCCGTCGGCGGGATTGCCGCCCTTGGATTCTGGATCATAGGTGGCCAGTACCTCGGTGATGTTACCGTTTTCATCGGTATTATAGCCGGTGCAGGTAATCAGATAGGCGCCCTTAAGCCGGCATTCCGGTCCGTTGGGGAAAAGGCGCTTGTACTTAGGGATCGGCACTGCCAGGAAATCGTCTGCCTCGATCCAGAGATTTCTGGAGAAGGTGACTTCCCGGGTGCCTGCGCTTTCATCACCGGGGTTGTTTTCCACGGGGAATGTTTCGCTTTGACCCTCGGGATAGTTGGTAATGGTGAGTTTGATGGGCTTAAGAACCGCCATCACACGCTGGGCGACTTCGTTTAAGTCTTCCCGCAGGCAGTACTCCAGGAAGCCGTACTCAATGGTGTTGGGGGATTTGGCAACGCCGACCCGGTCGCAGAAATTGCGGATCGCCTTGGGGGTATAGCCCCGGCGGCGCAGACCGCAAAGGGTGGGCATTCTGGGATCATCCCAGCCGGAAACATAGCCGTTTTCCACCAGCGCTCTTAATTTGCGCTTACTCAGGACAGTGTGGTCGATACCTAAGCGGGCAAACTCAATCTGCCGGGGATGGTGAGGCACGGAAACATTTTCCACAACCCAGTTGTAAAGGGGCCTGTGGTTTTCAAATTCCAGAGAGCAAAGGCTGTGGGTAATGCCTTCCAGAGCGTCCTGAATGGGGTGGGCAAAGTCGTACATGGGGTAGATGCACCACTTGTCGCCCTGGCGGTGGTGATGCATGTGACGGATACGGTAAATCACCGGGTCACGCATGTTGAAATTGCCGGAGGCAAGGTCGATCTTTGCCCGGAGAGTGTACTTGTTGTCTTCAAATTCGCCGTCGCGCATCCTCTTAAACAGATCCAGGCTTTCTTCAATGGGTCTGTCCCGGAAAGGAGAGGTGGCAGGGGTGTTCAGATCGCCCCGGTATTCCTTGGCCTGCTCGGGAGTCAGCTCACACACATAGGCAAGACCCTTTTTGATCAGCTCTACGGCAAACTCGTAGTCCTTTTCAAAATAGTCGGAGCCGTAGTAGAAACGGTCGCCCCAGTCAAAGCCCAGCCAGTGAATGTCTTCCTGAATGGCGTGGACATACTCCTCGTCTTCCTTGGTGGGATTGGTGTCATCCATACGCAGGTTGCACATGCCGCCGAATTTTTCAGCGGTGCCAAAGTCAATGATCAGCGCCTTGCAGTGACCGATGTGCAGATAACCGTTGGGCTCGGGAGGGAAACGGGTATGCACGGTCTGACCGGCAAAACGGCCGCCTTCAGCAATGTCTTCTTCAATAAATGCGTGGATGAAATTCTTGGATTCTACAACTTCAGCCATGTAAAAAACCTCACTTTGGTTGAATTCATATTTCGAAATATTATAACCTATCATGAAAGTATTTGCAACATAATTTCCTCATTTTTACAATGTTTTGAACCCCGGAATTCGATAAAATGTAAAATTTCCAAAAACAAGGGCAGAAAGTGAAATTTTATGGTTGTCAATTTGCCGCTTATATATTAAAATAGGATAGAAAACGTACAAGGAGTGATATGCCATGTCTCAAATCCAGTATAGGCGCATCTTACTTAAGATCAGCGGTGAGGCCCTTGCCGGGGAAAAGCATCGCGGCTTGGATTTTGCCATTGTTGATCAGCTGTGCCAATCCATCAAGTCTTGTGTCAGTATGGGCGTGCAGGTTGGTATCGTCATCGGCGCCGGCAACTTCTGGCGGGGCGTGAAAGATGGCGCTGATCACATGCAGCGCAGCCATGCCGACGCAATGGGTATGCTGGGTACGGTGATGAACGCCATTGCGGTTGCCGATGCCCTTTGCCGACATGGCATGGACGCCAGAGTGTTAAGCGCCGTGGAAATGAACAAGTTCTGCGAGTACTTCACCCGGGATACGGCAGAGCGGTATCTCAGCGAGGGCAAGGTTGTCCTCTTCGCAGGCGGCACAGGCAATCCCTATTTCTCCACCGACACCGGCGCAGTGCTGCGGGGTGTGGAAATTGAAGCGGACGCCATTTTGATGGCAAAGAATGTGGACGCCATCTATTCTGCGGATCCTGCAAAGGACCCCACCGCCGTCCGTTACAGCCAGCTTACCTACGACGAAGTGCTGGCAAAGCACTTGAAGGCCACAGATCTAACCGCCATGACCTTGGCCATGGACAACGATATGACCATGATCTGCTTTGGCCTGGCAGAAGAAAACAGCATCTTGCGTGTGGTTCAGGGTGAGAGCATCGGTACCACCGTGAAAAATAAGTTTTGAGGAGGACTTTTACAATGACCGTTGATTTTAGCGAATACAGCAGAAAAATGGATAGAACCCTGGATCACCTGGGCGAAGAATTTGACGCCGTCCGCGCAGGCCGGGCCAATCCCCGGGTTTTGGATCGGATTAGCGTGGAATACTATGGAAGTGAAACACCCTTAAATGGTGTTGCTACCATTTCTTCTCCCGATGCACGCACTCTGGTCATCTCCCCCTGGGATAGCAAGCTTTTAAAGGACATTCAGAAGGCTATTCAGGTTTCCGATCTGGGCATTAATCCCCAGAACGACGGCAGAGTTATCCGCCTTTCCTTCCCGCCTCTTACAGAGGAGCGCAGAAAGGAAATCGTTAAGGATGTTCGCAAAATGGCTGAGGATAATAAGGTTGCCATAAGAAACATCCGCCGTGACGCGATGGATAAATTAAAGGCTTTAAAGAAAAATAACCAGATAACCGAGGACGACGAGGCAAACGGTGAGAAGAAAATTCAGACCCTTACCGATAAATACTGCAAAGAGGTTGATGAAATAGCCAACCTAAAGGAACAAGAAATTATAGAAATATAATTACAGCGGCGCACTTTTTTATGGGTGCGCCCATTTTTATCAAGGGGAAATACAATGCCTTTATTCAGAAAAAAAGAAAAAGAAAGAGTGTTGCCTCGCCATATTGCCATTATTATGGATGGG
>JAFTMB010000057.1 GCA_017452605.1 Oscillospiraceae bacterium | reverse complement strand
TAATTGTGCCTGCAAGCGGTTGACAAATGTCCGCATAGGGTGTACAATGGGTTCAAACTTAAGGGGAGGCATGGATATGACTGGCTTCACATCTACAATGAAACAGCATTCTTCCTGCTGCGCAGGCGCAGCAGTGTCTTCTCCTGCCCATATTATAGACTTGGTGGACGCTGCGCTGGTCGCAGTGTCCATTTTGTTGTGTGAGCGACTTTTGGCGCTTTTATAATATGCGGCTGTAACACCGATATGGGGAAACGGCTGCGAAAGAGCAGCCGTTTCTTTATATATTCTCAAGAGAATTGAAAGGAAGAATAATCATGAAAAAGTTACTTGCTATGGTTTTGACCGTTGTTATGGCAGTATCGGTATTTGCCGGCTGTCAGCCTGCTGCCAACAATGCAGCGGATGCCAACACTCTGAAAATCGGCATGACCGGCCCGCTGACCGGCGGCGCTGCCGTTTACGGCACTGCTGTGGAAGCGGGTATGAAGATTGCTGTTGCTGAAATCAATGCCGCAGCCGAGAAAAACGGCGGCCTGAAGATTGAGTTCAAGTCCCAGGACGACGAGCACGACAATGAAAAGGCAACCAACGCTTACAATGCCCTGAAGGACTGGGGTATGCAGATTTTTGCCGGCGCAGTTACCACCGGTCCCTGCCTGGCTATCGCTCCTTCCACCGTTTCTGACAATATGTTTATGATGACCCCCTCCGGCTCTTCTGATAAGATTGCTCTGACCGGCAATAATATCTTCCAGATGTGCTTTACCGACCCCAACCAGGGCTCCAGCGCCGCGCAGCTGGTGTTCGACAAGAAGCTGGGCGAGAAGATCGGCGTCATCTACGACAACTCCGACGATTACTCCAAGGGCCTTCTCAATGGTTTTAAGACCAAGGCTACTGAGCTGGGCATGACCATTGTGGAAGAGACCTCCTTCACCGCTGACAATAAGAGCGACCTGTCCACTCAGGTTAACCAGTGCAAGGATGCCGGCTGCGATTTCATTTTCCTGCCCATCTACGCCACTGAGGCAAGCCAGATCCTGACCTACGCCAACAAGATCGGCTACGCTCCCAAGTTCTTTGGCTGCGACGGCATGGACGGCGTTTTGACCATCGACGGCTTCGATGCCAAGCTGGCTGAAGGCCTGATGCTCATGACTCCCTTCAACCCCGACGCTGCTGAAAGCAAGGCTTTTGTTGACCAGTATAAGGCAATGATGAATGATACCGTTCCCAACCAGTTCGCTGCTGACGGCTACGACGTCATCTACTCCATCTACAATGCTTGTGTCGCTCTGAGCATTAACGGTGAAACTCCCGCTGACGAGGTTTGCGCCAAGCTGGTTGACTACTTCAAGACCTATAAGTTTGACGGTCTGACCGGCTCCGGCATGACCTGGGACGCCAACGGTATGATCTCCAAGATCCCCGCCGCCGTTGTGATTGCTGACGGCAAGTACCAGGCCCTGTAACGTACATAATTGGGATGGAGGATTTTCCTCCATCCCAACCATGCTATTTTGACAGTGTAATGCTGTCAGAAAGAGAGGTAGGATATGCAGCTTATCCAGTATCTGATAAACGGCATAAGCATAGGCTCTGTATATGCCATTATCGCGTTAGGTTACACCATGGTGTACGGCATTGCGAAAATGCTGAATTTCGCCCATGGTGATATTATTATGGTTGGAGCGTATGTGTCGTTCTGTATCACCAGCTACCTGGGACTTCCCGCTGTAGCTTCTATTGTTGTAGCCATGGCGGTTTGTATGCTGCTTGGTATTTTTATCGAGGGCTTGGCTTATCGGCCCCTGCGAGGCACTCCCAGCCTGACAGTGCTGATTACCGCCATCGGTGTCAGCTATTTCCTGCAGAATGCTGCCCAGCTGATTTGGGGCACTGCGCCCAAGAATTTCACCAGCGTGGTTACCATGGAGCCGCTGCATTTGTTTGACGGCCAGTTGGTTATCACCGGCGAAGTAATTCTCACGGTTATCGTATCTGCCGCTGTTATGATTGGCCTGACCCTGTTTACATCCAAGTGCAAAATGGGTAAAGCCATGCGGGCAGTGTCGGAAGACCGGGATGCTGCCCAGCTGATGGGTATCAATGTCAATCTCACCATTTCCACCACCTTTGCCATTGGCTCTGCGCTGGCTGCCGTTGCCGGTGTGCTTCTTTGCTCCACCGTTCCGACTTTGCAGCCCACTACCGGCTCTATGCCCGGCATCCGGGCCTTCACCGCTGCGGTTATCGGCGGCATCGGTTCGATTCCCGGCGCTATGCTGGGCGGCATTGTGCTTGGTGTGATTGAAACCTTCAGTAAAAAGTACATATCCACGGATTTCAGCGATGCTATTGTGTTTGCAGTGCTGATTCTCATTCTGCTTGTAAAGCCTGCCGGCCTTTTGGGTAAGCAGACCCAGGAGAAGGTGTGAGGTGCGTTATGAAAAAGTTATGGAACAATAAAGATACGCGCCGCAACCTTTTCACCTACGCGCTGGTGATTATCGCGTTTGTCGTAGTTCAGATTATGTTGGGCGGCGGAATGCTTGGCTATGCTGCCAAGGGCTTCCTGGTGCCGGTTTGCGTGTACATCTCTCTGGCAGTTTCTCTGAACCTGCTTGTAGGCGTTTGCGGTGAGCTGAGCCTGGGCCACGCCGGATTTATGGGCATCGGAGCCTTTTCCGGTATTGTCATGTCTGTGGTTTTACAGAATTTGATTCCCAACGATGTTCTAAGGCTTATTGCCAGCATGATTTTTGGCGGCATCTTAGCAGGTGCATTCGGATTTTTGATTGGTATTCCCGCCCTGCGTCTGCGGGGTGACTACCTGGCCATTGTTACTTTGGCCTTTGGCGAAATCCTGAAAAATGTTTTCAGTAACCTTTATGTTGGCACGGATGCCAACGGCGTTCAGTTTTCTTTCTCTGCCAGCGGCGTGTCTCTGGCAGAAGGAGGCAAGATGATTCTCGATGGCCCCGTTGGCGCCACGGGAATTACCAAGCTTGCCACTTTCCCCATGGGCTTTGTGCTGATTTTGTTTACTCTGTTTGTAGTGCTGAATCTGATTAACTCCAAGGAAGGCCGGGCCATTAAGGCCATTCGCGACAACCGGATTGCCGCGGAGTCTGTTGGTATCAATGTAACGGCGTTCCGTATGAAAGCCTTTGTGGTTTCTGCCTTTCTTGCCGGCATGGCAGGCGCTTTGTTTGGCCTGAACTATTCTTCTTTGACCGCTTCCAAGTTTAATTTCAACACTTCCATCAACATTCTGGTGTTCGTGGTGCTGGGCGGCATGGGTAACATCATGGGCTCTGTGATTTCTGCAACCGTGCTGTACATCCTGCCCGAAGCCCTGCGTGAACTGGAAGACTACCGCATGATTCTCTACGCTGTGGTGCTGATTGTGGTAATGCTTTGCACCTGGTCGCCCAAGATCAAGGGCGCTATCGCCGCCTGGAAAGCGTCGATAACAGAAAAGCTTTCGCTTAATAAAAAGAAGGGGGTGGGCAACAATGGCTGAGTATTCCAAGCACATGGTCCATGTGCCTACCTACAACATCCTTCGTAAGCAGGACATGGATAAGCCTCCCGTTTTGGATGTAAGAAACCTGGGTATCGACTTTGGCGGCCTGACCGCGGTTGACAGCTTCAACATCACCATTGGCCCTACCGAGATTTCCGGCTTGATCGGCCCCAACGGCGCAGGCAAAACAACGATTTTTAACCTTTTGACCAGCGTGTATCAGCCTACCCGCGGCTCTATCCTGCTTAAGGGAATCGACACCAAGGGCATGACCACCGCCAAGGTCAACCGCATGGGCATTGCCCGTACCTTCCAGAACATTCGTCTTTTCGGCGCTATGACCGCAAAAGAGAATGTTAAGGTTGGTATGCACAAGGATATTAAATGCTCCTTTATTTCCTCCCTTTTGCGTCTGCCTCCTTATTTTAAGGCAGAAAAGGCAGCTGACAAAAAGGCGATGGAGCTGCTGGAATTCATGGGTCTTGCCGATGTTGCCGATGTGAAGGCGGGCAGCCTTCCATACGGCGTGCAGCGCCGGCTGGAAATCGCCCGGGCGCTGGCTACCAATCCGGCTATTTTGCTGTTGGACGAGCCTGCCGCAGGCATGAACCCCAGTGAAACAGCGGAATTAACCGATACCATTCGCAGAATTCGTGACCATTTTCAAATCGCCATTTTCCTCATTGAGCATGATATGAATCTGGTTATGAACGTGTGCGAAGCCATCGCGGTTGTCAACTACGGAAAGATTATTGCCAAGGGTACGCCGGAGCAAATCAAGAGCAATCCCGCGGTCATTGAGGCCTACTTAGGAAAACAGGAGGACGCGTCGAATGCTGAAAATTGATGATATTCATGTCTATTACGGCGCTATCCATGCCATTAAAGGCGTTTCCTTTGAGGTTCACGAGGGAGAAATCGTGGCGCTGATTGGCGCCAACGGCGCTGGTAAAAGCACCATTTTGAAAACCGTTTCCGGCCTGATGCACCCCAGAACCGGACATATCAGCTTTATGGGCAAGGATATTACCCACACCGATGCCTATCAGCTGGTGCGTCACGGCTTGGCTCACGTGCCGGAGGGAAGAAGAATTTTTCTGCAAATGAGCGTTCAGGAAAACCTGGATATGGGCGGCTTTACCCAGAAGTCCGTGCAGAAAGAAGAGCTGGATCGGATTTTCCAGCTGTTCCCCAGACTGAAAGAGCGCCGCTATCAGGTGGCAGGCACCCTTTCCGGCGGTGAGCAGCAGATGCTGGCCATGAGCCGCGCCCTCATGAGTCATCCCAAGCTGATGATGCTGGATGAACCCTCCATGGGTCTTGCGCCCATCCTGGTTGACCAGATTTTCGACATCATTAAAGAACTTCATGCTGCAGGCACAACCATCCTGCTGGTAGAACAGAATGCCAGCAAGGCGCTGCAGATTGCAGACCGGGCTTATGTTCTGGAAACGGGTAATATCACCCTTTCCGGCACCGGCGCAGAACTTGCCCGCAGTGACGATGTCAAAAAAGCCTATCTGGGCGGTTAAAAATGTAACACCCTCTGCATACAATCATGCAGGGGGTGTTTTTATGTGCCGGAAAAACCAGTTGTGCGGTTGCGCGCTGATCACATTTGGCTTGGGACTTTTGCTTGGGAACTGGCTGGAATCGGGCTTTTTGTGCTTTTGTATGTCCATGATTGTGGTTGCCCTTGGTTTTTGGTGCGCTGGGAAGAAATAATGGCATAAACTTGTCCGCCCGGGAATAGAATGTAGTACACAGTTGGGTAAGGAGTGGTTCCTATGGAAATACAGTTTCGTCAACAAGCTTGTCCATATTTGAAAAAAGCGGCTGAGCAAACGATGACCCAAGAGCAAAGCCAGGAGGTGCGGCTGCCGGAGGGTATGCCGGATATTGGTAGAGTTCTGGGCTGCTGGGGTCAGGTCATTATTCGCGGTAAGGAATGGCGGGGAAACGGCATGAGCGTATCCGGCGGTGTCATGGCCTGGGCGCTGTATGAGCCGGAGGACGGTTCTCAGGCGCAAAGCGTGGAATGCTGGATTCCTTTTCAGATGAAGTGGGAATTTCCCCAGACCCAGCGGGATGGGTTTATTTTTGTAGAGCCGTCTGTCCGGTCTGTGGATGCCCGTTCCACATCGGCAAGAAAGCTGATGGTCAGAGCCTGCGTCAGCGCGGCAGGGCAGGCGCTGGAGCCTGCTGAGGAGCTCATTGGCATCCCGGAGGGGCTCCCTGAGGATGTGCAGCTGAAAACATCCCGTTATCCTATGGAGATTCCTGTGGAGTCGGGAGAAAAGCTGTTTGAATTGGAGGAGAATATCCCCATGCCGGAGGGGAAGCCGGCGGTAGATAAGCTGATTCATTACCAGCTGATTCCCCAGGTGGTTGAGGAAAAGATAATGGCAGGCAGACTGGTCTTCCGGGGAAAGGCAAACCTTAATTTGCTCTACTGGGGGCAGGACGGTTCGCTGCACACCTGGCAGTATCAGATTCCTTTTTCTCAGTTTGCTCAGTTGGATCGGGATGTGTCTGACCAGGCAAAGGCCAAGATTCATGTTGCTGTTACATCGCTGGATGTGGAAATGGACGAAGCACTTGGGCTTAAGCTGCGCAGCAGTCTGTCCGGCCAATATGTGATTTACGACCAGGTTATGGTGGATGTGACAGAGGATGCCTACTCCAACCAACGCTCTGTACAGCTGCAGCAGCAGGAACTGGCTCTGCCTTTGCGGCTGGATGAGATGAAACATAGCCTGGAGCTGAGCGGCACAGTGGATGCTCAGGCCAGGGAGATTGTGGAATGCTGGGCGGTCAGCGAGCCGCCGATCGTAAGGCAGAACGAAGATACCGCCAATGTGGCGCTGCCTGCTACCATGTATGTTTTGTATGTTGATGGCGAAGGACATCTGCAATGCGCCGCCGTAAAAGGGGAAAACAGCGTAGAAATTACATCCGATGGGAAAAACCGCGTGGAGATTTCCGTAAAACCCGGTGAAGTTCAGGCCTATCACACCGCCGACGGCATTGCCGTAACCAGCCAGTGGGATATGGATATTTCCGTATTCAGCAATCAGGGCATGGAAATCTTGAGTGGTCTTGAGCTGGGTGAGGTAGTTCCTCTGAATCCAGACAGGCCCTCTGTCATTATTAAGCCTTTGACGGAAGGCTCGCTCTGGGAGCTGGCAAAGGCCTGCGGGTCTACCGTGGAGGCAATTAAGAATGCCAATCAGCTTCAGCAGGAGCCCCAATTCGGACAAATGCTGTTGATACCTGTTCCATAAAGGAAGCCGCCGCACCAAGGGAGAGTTGGTGCGGCGGTTTTTGGTGGGCCTGTCGCAGCAGGGATGGGATGCCCGCCTGAAAACACAATAGTGTATTTAAAACACGGTTTTCAAGGGAAATTTGTCGAAGGAAGGAAAAGAAATTCATAAAAT
>JAFTMB010000056.1 GCA_017452605.1 Oscillospiraceae bacterium | reverse complement strand
CTCAAAAGCGTCCATATCAATGGTCAGCTTGTCGAACACCAGCCGTCTTGCCTTGGCTTCCGGGGCATTTCCCGGGGCGCGGCGAAGCACCGCCTCGATGCGGGCCAGCACCTCTTTCATCTCGAAAGGCTTGGTGATGTACTCGTCAGCGCCGGAGCGCAGACCCTGCACCGTGTCGTCGGTTTCGCCCTTGGCGGTTAACATAATAATGGGAATCTGGCTCTCTGCCCGGATGGCGCGGCATACGCCCCAGCCGTCAATCACCGGCATCATCACATCCAGCAGTACCAAATCCGGCTGAATAGCCCGGAACTTGGAAAGACCCTGTCCGCCGTCGTAAGCGACGGTGACGGCGTAGCCCTCCTTTTCCAAATACATCTGCAGCAGCTCTGCGATGTTGCGGTCATCTTCCACAATCAGTATCGATACGGCCATATTGAAAAACCTCCTGATTTTTGAATTCTTTTCTTTTTACCCATTATAGCAGAAAAATCCTAATTTTCGTGAACAAATTTTTAAGATGTTTCCCCAAATTTGTGAACAGCCAAGTTTTTCTTGCTTTTGCGGAGCGTAAAGGGTATGATAGTGCTAAGAATCAGAAAGGAAGATGCTTATGATAGAATTTTTGAAAGCCGTTCTCTTTGGCGTTGTGGAGGGCATCACCGAGTGGCTGCCCGTTTCCTCCACCGGCCATTTGATTTTGCTGGATGAATTTGTGACACTAAAGGTGTCCGCCGCCTTTTACGAGATGTTCCAGGTGGTGATTCAGCTGGGCGCGATCTTGGCGGTGGTTTTGCTGTTTTTCCATAAGCTAAACCCCTTCTCTCCCAAAAAGGACGCGATTCAGAAAAAGGACACCTGGTCGCTTTGGTTTAAGGTGGTTGTGGCGGTTGTGCCCTCGGCTGTGGTGGGTCTGCTGCTGGACGATTGGATGGACGAGCATCTTTACCGTTACAGCGTGGTTGCCATCATGCTGGTGGTGTACGGCGTGGCCTTTTTGTTTGTGGAAAAATGGAACAAGACCCGCAAATTCACCATTACCGATGTTTCGGAGATTGACTACCGCACCGCGTTTTTCATGGGCGCATTTCAGTGTTTGAGCCTGATTCCCGGCACATCCCGTTCCGGCGCTACCATTTTGGGCGCGATTATTCTGGGCGTTGCCCGGCCTGCAGGCGCGGAATTCAGCTTTTTCATGGCCATTCCCACCATGCTGGGCGCCAGCGGTCTGAAGCTGGTGAAGTTCCTGCTGGAGGGGGTTGAAGCAACCTCTACGGAAATCATGGTGCTCACTGTGGGCTGCGTGGTCAGCTTCCTTGTCAGCCTTGCAGTGATTAAGGGCCTGATGGAATATGTCCGCAAGCATTCTTTCTCCGTGTTCGGCATCTACCGGATTGTGCTGGGCGTCGTGGTTCTGGCCTATTTCGGCATCCAAAATTTGATGTAAAAATCGGCCCCCTCCCAAGAGGGGGCTTTTTCATATCCTGCTCCCGGCGTTCCTTGACAATCTTCCGGATTATGGATATAATACCTTTATTATGGAGAAATATCTGCTTCCAAGGAGGAATTTTGATATGAGCGAGAAAAAACCCTATTATATTTCCACCGCCATTGCCTATACTTCCGCCAAGCCCCACATCGGCAACACCTACGAAATCGTGCTGGCCGATGCCATCGCCCGCTACAAGCGCGCCCAGGGCTACGATGTATATTTCCAGACCGGTACCGATGAGCACGGTCAGAAGATCCAGCAAAAGGCGGAGGCCGCCGGCATTACGCCCCAGGAGCATGTGGACAATGTGGCGGGCCAAATCAAGAACATCTGGGACTTGATGAACACCACCTACGACCGTTTTGTCCGCACCTCCGACCCGGAGCATAAGTCCAAGGTGCAGAAGATTTTCAAGCGCCTTTATGAGCAGGGCGATATTTACAAGGGCAAGTATACCGGAAAATACTGCACCCCCTGCGAGTCCTTCTGGACAGAGAGTCAGCTGGTCGACGGCAAATGCCCCGACTGCGGCCGGGAATGCGTGGATGCCGAGGAAGAGGCCTACTTCTTCCGTATGAGCAAGTATGCTGACCGTTTGATGGCTCACATCGAGGCTCACCCCGAATTCATTCAGCCCGAGAGCCGGAAAAACGAGATGATCAACAACTTCCTCAAGCCCGGTCTTCAGGATCTGTGCGTATCCCGCACCAGCTTTACCTGGGGCGTGCAGGTGGATTTCGACCCCAAGCATGTGGTGTATGTGTGGCTGGATGCCCTTTCCAACTATATCACCTTCTGCGGCTATGATCCCGACGGCAACCACGAGCCTCACTACAAGAAGTTCTGGCCTGCGGATCTGCACCTGATCGGCAAGGATATTGTCCGTTTCCACACCATTTACTGGCCCATTTTCCTCATGGCACTGGGCGAAGAGCTGCCCAAGCAGGTGTTCGGTCACCCCTGGCTGCTGGTGAAGGGCGACAAGATGTCCAAGAGCCTGGGCAATGTGATTTATGCCGACGATTTGGTAGAGCTTTTTGGCGTGGACGCCGTGCGTTACTTCGTTCTCCACGAGATCCCCTTCGCCGCTGACGGCATTATGACCTATGAGCTGATTATCGAGCGGATTAACAGCGAGCTGGCAAACATTTTGGGCAATCTGGTCAACCGCACCGTTGCCATGGACAATAAGTATTTCGGCGGCGTGATCTGCCAGCCCAACACCCCCGATGCCATTGACGAAGAATTGAAAGCCGTTGCGCTGGCTATGCCCGGCAAGGTGGCGGAGAAGATGGAGGAGCTGAAGGTTGCCGACGCCATCGACGAAGTTTTCGTTCTGCTGCGCCGGGCCAATAAGTATATCGACGAAACCGCTCCCTGGGTTCTGGCAAAGGACGAAGGAAGTCATCCCCGTCTGGGCACTGTGCTGTATAATTTGCTGGAGTCCATCCGGTTTGCGGCTGTGGCGCTGGAGCCTTTCCTGCCGGACACCTCCAAACGGATTTTTGCCCAGCTGAACACCGAAAACGGCGGCCTTGAAAGCCTGAACACCTTCGGCGCCCTTCCTGCCGGCGGCAAGGTAGGCCCGGGAGAAATCCTGTTTGCCCGTCTGGATGCCCAGAAGAAGATGGAAGAAATCGACGCCATCAACGCCGAAAAGGCCAAGGCGGCCCTGCCTGCGCTGGAAATTGAGCCCTACACCGAGGAATTTGTGGATTTCGACACCTTCTGCAAGTGCGATATGCGGGCGGTGAAGGTGAAGGATTGCCAGCCGGTGAAAAAGAGCGATAAGCTCCTGCAGTTTACTTTGGACGACGGCACCGGCACTGACCGGCAGATTCTTTCCGGCATTGCCAAGTACTATAAGCCCGAGGATTTGATTGGCAAGACCTTGGTTGCCATCACCAACCTGCCCCCCAGAAAGATGATGGGCAGAGAATCCTGCGGAATGCTCCTGAGCGCCGTTCACACGGAAAAGGGCGAGGAAAAGCTGAATCTTATGATGGTAGACGATGCCATTCCCGCCGGCGCAAAGCTTTGCTGAGAAATTTTATAAAAAAGGCCCGTCCGCTTCGGCGGACGGGCCTAAAAGCAGCAGATACTCCCTGGCTCTCCCCGCTGGGAGAGCTGGCGCGGCGCAAGCCGTGACTGAGAGGGCGCGTTTGCCCTCTCCGCCCCTTCGGGGCACCTCTCCCATAGGGAGAGGTAAGGGGTACGGCGCAAGACTTTGCTAAAAAAGAAGAACCCCCGGAGGAAATCCTCCGGGGGAATTTCATTATTCAGCGGAAAACTGATCTTTGCCTACGGCGCACAGGGGGCACTCAAAATCTTCGGGAACATCCTCCCACTTGGTGCCGGGGGCGATGCCGCCTTCTTCGTAGCCGACTTCCTCGTCGTACTCCCAGCCGCAAACGTCGCATACATATTTCATAGTTTCATCCTCCTTGTGGTATATTTTGTTCAATAATCATTGATTTTATCGCTGGTTTTCATTATACTTGAAAAAGAAAGGGGGCGCAAGTATGGATTTTAGCAATTATTTTCCCGTGTGGGATAAACTGACAGCCCAGCAGCAGCACACCATTCGCTCGGTTTCGGAATTTCGCAGTGTGCCCAGCGGTACGCTTTTGCACGACGGAAGCCCCAACTGCTTAGGCCTTTTGCTGGTGCGCAGCGGTCAGCTCAGAGCATATCTTCTGTCCGACGAGGGCCGGGAAATCACCATTTGCCGTTTCTTTGAAATGGATATTTGTATGTTCTCCGCCTCCTGCGTCATGCCGGATATGCAGTTTGATATTTTGGTAGAGGCGGAAAAGGATACGGAAATCTGGATCATTCCCGCTTGTCTGTACCAAAATCTTATGGAAGAATCCGTAGCCGTTGCCAACTATTCCCGCAACCTCATCACCAACCATTTTTCCGAAGTGATGTGGCTGATGGAGCAGGTGATGTGGAAAAGCTTTGACAAGCGGCTTGCCAAGTTTTTAATTGAGGAAAGCGTGGTAGAAGACAGCCTTTCGTTGAAGCTGACCCACGAAAAAATCGCCAACCATTTGGGCACTGCCCGGGAAGTGGTCACTAGAATGCTTCGCTACTTCCAAAATGAAGGCATGGTTAAGCTGACTCGGGGCAGCGTGGATATTACAGACGAAAAGCGGCTGCGCGTCTTGGGAGATATTTAACCCAGGGCCACATCCAGCACCATCATCAAGGAAAAGCCAGTTGCGAAGAAAATTGTGCCGATATTGGAGTGTTCTCCCTCGGACATTTCCGGAATCAGCTCCTCCACTACTACATACAGCATAGCGCCTGCGGAAAAGGTAAGTAAATAAGGGAGCGCCGGAACCACCAGCTCCGCAAGGAGAATGGTAAACACCGCGCCCAAAGGCTCCACGAGTCCCGAGGCTACGCCTGCGCCGAATGCCTTGCCCCGCTTCATGCCGTTGGAGCTTAGGGGCATGGAGATGATGGCGCCCTCAGGAAGATTCTGCAGGGCGATGCCTAAAGAAAGAGCCAGGGCGCCTGCAAAGGAAATGCTTTCATTTCCCGTCAGCCAGCCGGCAACCACCACGCCCACAGCCATGCCCTCGGGCAGATTGTGCAGGGCTACCGCCAGCACCATCATGGTGCTTTTTCCCAAATTGCAGGGACTTCCCTCGGGGCAGGAGCTGCCGATGTGCAGGTGGGGAATCAGCTTATCCAGCGCCAGCAGGAACAAAAAGCCCACCCAGATGCCGATAAAGGCGGGTAAAAAGGAAAGCTTTCCCATGTGCTCGGATTGCTCAATGGCAGGAATAATCAAGCTCCATACCGATGCCGCGGTCATCACGCCGGCGGCAAAGCCGGTCAAAGACCGCTGAAGTGTGCGGTTCATTTCGCCTTTCATAAAGAAAACGCCGGCAGAACCCAGAACTGTTCCCAAGAAGGGAAGCAGTACCGCCGCAAGAATTTTCAGTTCCATAAAATTTCCTCCCGTTGTCGAGTCATTCTATGTCTGACTGGGCCGCGGATGTTACAAAATTTCAAACGGGCTCCTCCCTAAGCGGGAGGAGCTGTTTTGTCAGCTGATGGGCTCAAAATCCGCCGCGCCGTGCTTGCACAGGGGGCAGACGATGTCATCGGGCAGGGTTTCTCCCTCGTAGACCCAGCCGCAGATTTTGCAGACATAGCCCTTCTTGCCCTCGGTTTGGGGCTTGGGTTTGACGTTGTTCTGGTAATAGGTGTAGCTCATGGTTTCGTTGTCGGACATCACCCGGGCCTCGGTGATAGAGCAGATGAACATTCCGTGGGTGTCCAAATCCACATACTGCTCCACCTTCAGGGAAAGGAAGGAGTTGATGTGGTGGGAAAGGAACACCAGGCCGTTATCCGAGCGCAGAACACTCTGACCCTGGAACTTGTCCACAGTTCTGCCGCTTTGCAGGCCGAAATTCTCAAAAATAGAGAAAGGCGCAGTCACATCCAGGCAGTTGACGTTCATTTTTCCCGTCTGCTTGATCACATGGTGGGAGTAGTTTTCCTTGTTGATGGTCACTGCCACCCGGTTGGGGGTGTTGGTCACCTGGGTGACGGTGTTGACAATCAGGCCGTTGTCCTTTTTGCCGTCGTTGGAGGTTACCACATACAGGCCGTAGCCGATGTTGAACAGGGCGGACAAATCGTTTTTATTGGCGGTGTCGCTGCTTTGCGCCAGATATTCCCGGCACAGCTCGTCGGACACATCCTCAATCTGCTGGCGGCTTTCTGCGCTGAGGGAGGAAAGAATCCGCACAGTGGTGTCGGTAAAGGTAAGGTTTTTGCTCTCGGAGAGCATGTTGCGCATGACCTTGGCGGCCAGAGGCGACCAGGAGCCGTTTTCCATCAAAGCAACGGTACGGTTCTGGAAATTGCGCTCGGTCAAGTGGTGGATGAATTCCGTCATGAAGGGGAAGACATCTGCGTTGTAGGTGGTGGTGCAAAGCACCAGCTTGCTGTAACGGAAAGCGTCTGCCACTGCCTGGTGGATGTCGCACCGGGCCAAATCGTGGACAATCACCTTGGGGCTGCCCTTTTCCTTCAGCTTTTCTTCCAGCAGCTCAACAGCGGCCTTGGTGTTACCGTAAATGGAGGTGTAAGCCACCACGACGCCCTCTTCCTCCGGCTGGTAGGAGGACCAGGTGTTGTAAAGATTCAGGTAGTAACCCAGGTTTTCCGTCAGAACCGGGCCGTGGAGGGGGCAGATGATTTGAATATCCAATCCCGCCGCCTTTTTCAGCAGAGCCTGCACCTGGGCGCCGTACTTGCCTACGATGCCGATAAAGTAGCGCCGGGCCTCGTCTGCCCATTCTTCTTTGGCGTCCAGCGCGCCGAATTTGCCGAAGCCGTCGGCAGAGAACAGAACCTTGTCGTAAACATCATAGGTAACAATGACTTCCGGCCAGTGAACCATGGGAGCGGCCACAAAGGCCAGGGTGTGCTTGCCCAACGACAGAGTGTCGCCCTCGCCCACAACGATGCGGCGGTCTTCGTAACCCTCGCCGAAGAAGTTTTCCATCATGGCAAAGGCTTTGGCAGAGGAAACCACAGTTGCCTCAGGGTAGACCCGCAGGAAGTTGGCGATGTTGGCGCTGTGGTCAGGCTCCATGTGCTGAACCACAAGATAGTCCGGCTTGCGGCTACCCAGAGTGTGCTCGATATTGTCCAGCCACTGGTGGGTGAAATTCTTGTCCACCGTGTCCATAATGGCGATTTTCTCGTCAATGATGGCGTAGGAATTGTAGGCCATGCCGTTGGGTACAACATACTGGCCTTCAAACAGGTCTACCTGGCGGTCGTTCACGCCCAGATATTTGATGTCATTGGTGATGGTCATAGCAAAGCTCCTTTTTGTTTTTGTTATTAGAATTGTACCACATTTTTCCCAAAATGAAAAGAGGGAGATGTGACAAAGTCACCAAAGAAAACCCGCGCCCCGGGACATTTGTCGGCAAGGGCGCGGAATTCCATTATCTTGTGTTTTTCAGCAAAAATTTATCCTACATCTTGTGTTTCGACAAATTTCACGAAAAAGATGTGCTAAGATTCGGGGGTACAGCAGCCAAGACGAACCACGGCGACCGTGGCATCGTCCTGACGATCCTGTCCGCTGCACTCCAAAATCCTTGCCGCCAACTCCCCGGGCGGCAGGTGATGTTCCTCCAGCGCCCGGGTCAGGGCATCCTCTCCGCCCGCCCCGTCGCTGAGCAGCACCAGCATTTCCCCTTTCCTCAGGGACAGCCGTTCCACCGTTTCCCGTCCGTCAGAAACAGACAGACCGGGCGGAGGGGCGGCTGTTCCGATTTTTATGGCATCCGACCTGCTGACCACAAAGGAGGGCGCTGCCCCCCATTTATACAAAATCACCCGTCCGGTGTCCAGATGCAGCTCCGCCAAGTCGACTGTTACCGCCCCTGCCCGACCCTGCAGGGCGCACAAGCTGTTTAAGCTGCGCAGGGCGTACTGGGCGGGGTACCCGGCGCTTAGCAGCTTTTTCAGCATGGAGGCGGCCATTTTTCCGTCCAGTGCCGCCTGTGGGCCGGTGCCCATGCCGTCGCAAAGGAGGATGTAATATTTGCATTCCACCCCGGCAAACCACAAGCATCGGTCGCCGTTGGCCTTTTCCCGGCTGGCAGAGCACACCGCCAGTTCCGGCTGGAAATAGGCCTGGGCCGGGCGGGTTCGCTGGGCGAGGGTGTCGGATAAATCCTGCAGGTAGTCGGAAAGAAAACGGTACTGCTGCACCACGGCGGAGCGGTATTCCAGCTGCCGGTCACGGTCGGCCCGGATGGAGCGCAGCTGCTCCTGACTCCGGCGCAGTTCCTGAAGCAGCCGCCCGGTTTTCTTGCACTGGATGGGCAGGCTCTCGCCGTTGCCCAGAGGCTTGCGGAGAAAATCGGTAGAAAGGCCTTTGGCGTTGGCGTGGCAGCCTTTTTTGCAGGGACAGCTGCCGCAGGCACGCTCGGCGGCCCGTTCGATGAGGGCAGCCTCGTCAATGGGCGCTTCCTCCACATCCTGCAAAAGCAGCCGGGTCTGGTTCAGCACCCCGGAGGCAAGCTCCAGCCGCACCTGGGCAAAGCCGGTTTCTCCCCTTCGCCGGGAAACCTCGGTGTTTCCGGGAAGAATCAGATGCAGGCACGCTCCCAGAAACAGACCGGGCACCGGCTGCAAATCCCACACACCCCGCAGGGGCATGAGAATCAGGCAGGCGGCCGCCGGGAAAAGCACCAGAAATTTTTTGGGAAGCTTTGGAATCAGTCGGCCCAGATAGCTCAGGCACAGCACGCCCGTCATGGGAACGGGGGTGATTTGGGCCAAATCCAGGGCAAGTCCGGACAGCGCCGCCGCAGGAAAGGCGCTGCTGACGGCGAAAAATCCGGCGGCGATGTAGCCAAAACCCAGATAGGGAATGGGAATGACCTGAGCCAGCGCCAGCACAGCTACCCCGGTTAAGAGCCAATCCGTCACCGCCTCCCGGCGGCGCTGGGCGATGGAGAATAACACCGCGCTGCCCAGAGCCATGGCAACCTGCAGGCAGTAAATCAAAAATGGGGCGTAGGTTTTCGTCCATAGGCCATAGGCCACGCCGCCTGCCGCGGCAATGACCCCGGAAATTGCGGGCATCAAAAGGGGCATCCGCTGCAAAATCGGCCGCCCACCCAAAATAATGGCGGCAATGAGGCCCGCGCACAGCCACAAAACCCCCAGCGTACCGCCGCCGCCCCAGAAAACGAAATACCCCAACATTCCCCCGGCGGCCAGCAGCACGGCGGGCCATCCGCTTAGGGCGCAAAGCAGACCTAAGGTAAAGCACTGGGGGTGGCTTCCCACGCTGGCAGCGCTTAGGAAAAATCCCCCGGCAAGATACCCCAGCGTTTCCGCGGCGGCATGAAAGGTTGCGTCCTGCAGAAGTCTTCGCAGCCACCGCTGTCCCCGGCGCACATAAATCCCCAAGGTGACCATCATATGTACCACAATCCTTTGTAAATGAGATAAGAAAATCCTACCATGAAAGCGAGGGGATATTTTGTCGGAATCCGTTTTTCAGGAAAGTTTCTTGCATTGGCGGCAAAGCAGTTGTATAATAAAGAAAAATTTTACGCCTTTGGGAAAGGAAAAGCAGCATGGGCAGAGAATTTGAGCTGAAGTTCCAGTCAGATCCGGCGCAGCAGCGGCGGCTTTTGGAAAGCTATCCGCATTTTTCCACCATCACCATGGAAACCACCTATTACGATACCCCCGACGGCGCGCTGTCCCAGCGCCATATCACCTTGCGGCGGCGCATGGAAAACGGCACAGCCGTCTGCACCCTGAAGACCCCGGAAAAGTCCGGCGGCCGGGGGGAATGGGAAGTGGAAATGGAGGAGATTGAAACCGCTATCCCGGAGTTATGTAAACTTAGTGGCTGGGCAGGTTTGATGGATTTGACAAAGGCGGGTGTTATGCCGGTTTGCGGCGCCCGGTTTACCCGGCGGGCAAAGCTGTTGGAGCTTGAGGGCTGCACTGTGGAAATCGCGGTGGACAGCGGCGTTTTGCTGGGCGGCGGCCGGGAAATTCCTTTGTGCGAAATCGAAGTGGAGCATAAAAATGGCAGCGAGGAGGCAACCGTTCGGTTTGCTTCTGCCCTGGCGGCGGAATTGGGACTTCGTCAGGAGAAAAAAAGCAAATTCCGCAGAGCCCTTGCGTTGGCGAAAGGAGAAGAAGATGGCGCAGTTTGAATCCTTGTTTTCCAAATATGACCGGCTGGTGCTGTTGGATACGGAAACCACAGGCCTGATTTTCAGTCGGGATGAAATTATTGAATTTGCCGCTGTGGTGGTGGAGCGCATCGATGGCGTACCCACAGTGATTCAGGAATATGACCAGCTGGTCACCCTTTCCCCCGGCGGCTTCGTGCCTGCCAACATCGAAAAGCTGACCGGCATCTCCAATCAGGACATTCTGGAGCGGGGCATCGCCAAAACCCGGGTGTGCCGGGACATCAGCGAGATGCTTTCCGGCAATACCTTGATCATCGCCTACAACGCCCATTTTGACCTGAGTTTTCTTTACTATATGCTGCTGAGGGACGGCGACCCGGCAATCCTCAAGGGAAAGGATAAGCTGGATTTGCTGACGGTGTATAAAGACCGCCGCAGCTTCCCCCATAAGCTTTGCAACGCCATTGATGCTTATCAGCTTTCAGGAAAGGTGGTCAATTCCCACCGGGCGGTGGACGATGTGCTGGCAACCCTGGCGGTGATGGAGGAAATGGAAAAGGAGCGGGATGATTTGCTGTGTTATGTTAACTTGTTCGGCTATCATCCCACCTACGGCATCGACGGCAAGCCCATCGGCTCCGTTACTTACAAACCCCAGAGCTACGACGCTTTGCAACCACTTTACAAATGAGGTGACTTAGGTATGTATGACCAGAAAGCCTACGAATGGGGCATGAACAAATGCATCATCCGGGAAATTGCGGAATACGGAAACGCCCAAAAAGCCATTGTGGGCGAAGAAAACGTATATGATTTTACCATCGGAAATCCCTCTATGCCCACGCCGGCTGAGGTGGACCAAACCATTCGGGATATTCTTTCCGACACCCCCAGCCTTGCCATTCACAGCTACACCTCTGCCGCCGGCGATTACAGCGCCAGAAAGGCCATTGCTGAGGATTTGAATCACCGCTTTTCCGCCGGTGTCCGGCCGGAGGATTTGATGCTCACCTGCGGCGCGGCCCCGGCGCTGACGGCGATTTTGGGCGGACTGGCAGTTGAAAATTCGGAAGTGATTTTGATTGCCCCCTTCTTTACCGAGTATGTTCCCTATGTGGAGGGGGTTGGCGCGAGGGTGAAAATCGTAGGGCCCGACCTGCCGGATTTCCAGATCCCCATGGCGCAGCTGGAAGAAGCCATCACAGAGCGCACCGTGGCGGTGCTGGTAAATTCCCCCAATAACCCCTCGGGCGTGGTTTACACCAAAGAAACGCTGGAAAAACTGGCGGCGCTGCTTACCGAAAAAGGAAAGCAGTTCGGCCACCCCATTTATATTGTTGCCGATGAACCTTACCGGGAGCTGGTGTACGGCGGCGCGGAGGCTACCTTTATCCCTAATGTTTACCCCAATACCATCGTCTGCTACTCCTATTCCAAGTCCCTTTCCCTGCCGGGGGAGCGGCTGGGCTATGTGTATGTACCCTCCCAGGCGGCGGACAGCCGGGAAATCTACGCCGCTATCTCCGGCGCGGCCCGGGCCAAGGGCCATATTTGCGCTCCCAGCCTGTGGCAGCGGGTGATTTCCCGGTGTGCCCATCTTCGTCCGGATCTTGAAAGCTACGACAAAAACCGCAGCCTGCTGTATGAAAGCTTAAAAGCCATGGGCTATGAGATGCCCAAGCCGGAGGGCGCGTTCTATCTGTTTATCAAGGCTCCCGGCGGCGATGCGCTGGCCTTTGCCCAAAGGGCGATGGAGGAAAATTTACTGCTGGTGCCGGGCGACGATTTCGGCTGCCCCGGCTATCTGCGGGTGTGCTACTGCGTCAAATACGAAACCATTGAAAGAAGTCTTCCCATTTTTAAGCAGCTGATTGAGAACCGGGCATAAGCCCGGTTCTATTTTTTGATCCGCGGCATATCCTTTCTGCAAGGAGGGATGGATATGACCCAGGAGAAAAAAGGACTTCCCCACACCTTAACGCTTCAGGAAAGAAAGGCGCTGACCATGTCCGGCGTCAGTGAGGTTTTAAGCTTTGACGATACGGTAATCGTGCTGAAAACGGACTTAGGCGTTTTGCAGATTCAGGGCAGGCAGCTGCAGCTGAAGGAGCTTTCCCGGGAGTGCGGGGATATGGCGGTGGAGGGCTACATTCAGGCCATGCAGTACGCCGAGCCGAAGCAGGGCGGCTTTTTCAGCCGTTTGCTGGGATGACCGCCCCCGCTGTGGCGGCGGCCCGGTTTGCCATCGCCTGCGGAATCGGCGTGGGGCTTGGGGTGGCATACAGTTTCCTCAGACCCCTGCGGCAAAAGGCAACCACCCTTGGAGATTTGTTGTTTCTGGTGTTTTTCGCCGCCGGGTGGATACATCTGGGCTTCGGGGTGTGCCGGGGGGATTTGCGGCTTGGCTACAGCGCAGGTCTGATTGTGGGCATTTTCCTTTGGGAAGCCACCCTGGGACGAGCCTTAAAACCGGTATTTTTTGGATTTTGGCGCATCATTTTCCGCCTACTTAAGGGTATCTTCCGGCCGGTGGCAGGCTTTTTTCGCTTTTTTTGCCATTTTGCAAAAAAAAGAATTGCAAACGGAAAAAAATCGGGTACAATAAAAGACGATAGGAACACGCCCCCACCGGAAGGAGAAAGACATGGAAAGATGGCTGGCAAAGCTGAGACGGACCCGATTTGTATACCGCCGCAGTAACCCCTTTACCAAAACCGTGATAGCCACGGCGCTGGTGCTTTCTGTCGTGGCTCTGGCGGCGCTGGGATTTGCCATTCACGATGCCCAAAACCGCACCCAGCAGCTGAAGGATGAGGCTGCTCAGCTGGAGCAGGACAACGCCCAGCTGGAGGACAATATTGATTCTCTCGGCAGCGCCGACAGTGTGGATCAGATTGCCAAGGATGAGCTGGGGCTGGTGGATCCGGACACCATTGTGGTCAAGCCGGAGTCCTGATTGTAATAGTTTTTGGAGGAAAGCAAGCAAATTATGGAGTTAACCGTCGGAACCGTTTTAGAAGGCAAAGTAAAATCCATTACCAATTTTGGCGCATTTGTCACCCTGCCGGAAAATAAGACAGGCATGGTACATATTTCTGAGGTGGCAAACACCTATGTCAGCGACATCCGCCAGCACCTGACGGAGGGTCAGGATGTAAAGGTGGTCGTCATTGGCGCGGATAACGGAAAGATTAACCTTTCCATTAAGCGTCTGGAGGCCCGGCAAAACCGCCCGGCTGCCCCTGCGGGTGAAAAGCCCCAGCAGTCCCGGCCTGCAAGACCTGTCACGCCGCCCCCTGCGCCCAAAACCGCCGACCAGCTGTTTGAAGAAAAGCTGAAGGCGTTTATGACTGAGTCCGACAGTAAAATTTCCGGCATTCGCCAGTATTCCGACCATCGGACCAGAAGCCGCAGAAGATAACACCATAGGCTGCTGCAAATCAAGCAGCAGCTTTTTTCACAAAAGAGGAGGCCTGATGTTATGTTAACCGCCTTAATTACCGGCGGCAGCCGCGGCATTGGCGCTGCGGCGGTGGAGCTGTTTTCAAAAAAGGGCTACCGGGTCTACTTTTTCTACGAGAAAGAGCATGAAAAGGCCAAGGAAGTGGCAGAAAAATGGGGCGCTACCGCCATTTGCTGTGATGTGTCGAATAAACGCGCCGTTCAAAAGGCCATGGAGCAGCTTGACGATGTGGATATCCTTGTCTGCAACGCAGGCATTTGCCACTCCGGCTTGATAAACGAAATCCCCGAAGAGCAGTGGGACAGGCTGTTTGATGTGAATGTAAAGGGCATTTACCACTGCGTCAACGCGGTGCTTCCCTATTTTCTGAGGAAGCAGGCGGGAAGCATCGTCACCGTCAGCTCCATGTGGGGGCAGGTGGGCGCGTCCTGCGAGGCGGCGTATTCTGCCACCAAGGGCGCGGTGATTGCCCTGACGAAAGCCCTGGCTCAGGAACTGGGACCCAGCGGAATCCGGGTCAACTGCGTTGCCCCCGGGGTGATTTTAACGGATATGTGCGCCACGGTTGCGCCGGAAATCTTGGAAGAAATGGCAGGCCAGAGCGCCATCGGAAGAAATGGTACCGCCATGGATGTTGCTCAGGCTATGCTTTATTTGGCGGAGGCGACCTTTGTGACCGGTCAGGTCCTGGGCGTCAACGGCGGATATGTATTATAAAAGGAGAATTTACTTATGAAAATTGCAATTGGTTGTGACCATGGCGCGCTGGCGCTGAAAAACAAGGTGGCAGAGCATCTGCAGAAAAAGGGCCATGAGGTGGCTGACTGCGGTACTTACACCTTAGATTCCTGCGACTATCCCGATTTTGCCGCTGCTGCTGCCCGGAAGGTAGCCTGCGGCGAGTGCGAAAGAGGCATTGTCCTTTGCACCACCGGCATTGGCGTGTCCATTGCCGCCAACAAGGTTAAGGGCATTCGCTGCGCCCTGCTCCATGACCTGATGAGCGCCCGAATGACCCGGGAGCACAACGACACCAACATGATGGCCATCGGCGCCGCCGTAACCGGAGAAATGCTGGCTCTGGAAATTGTGGACACCTGGCTGGGCACGGAGTTTTCTCACGGTGAGCGTCACGCCCGCCGGGTAGAAAAGGTCATGGCCCTGGAAAAGGAATAAAAAGAAGCAAAAAAGCACCGCCTTTGGCGGTGCTTTTTGTATTTTTGTCACTCCTGGGCAGCGCTTAAGGGCCGAAGGACGCAGTATTCATCAAACCGGGTATCGTGCAGCTCGGTCAGGAAACCCAGCTGTGCATCAGGGGTGGGCAGGGTGACCTGCTGGGCGAGAAGGGCAATATCCGCAGCCACCGCGTCGGTGATAAACAGCCGGCATCTTCCCTCGGGCATGGTAAGGGAGGTATCCTTGCGGCCAAAGGAAATGGCAAAGCTGTCGCTTCCGCAGCTTTTTACGATGGCAGCGGCGGCCTTGGCCAAAGCCTCCGGCTGATCGTCGGGGTCGAATTTGATCATGCTGGTTTTGGGGAACCGGAAGTCCTCCAAAAGCACCTCCTGGAAGCCCTTTTGCCGAAGTTCCATTACAATTTGGATTAAATAAGAAACAGTGCCGTCGCTGGCGGGGTTAAACCAGTAGCAGCCGAAAGACCGATCCAGCCACAGGGAGCCGTTGCCGCCGTCCAAAGCAAGACCGTAGGGCACTCTGCCGGCCTCATCGTCCAGGAAGTAATAGTAGTCCTGAAAAGCGGGAAACCGGGCGATGAGATAGTGGCCCTTGGCTTTCAGCTCGGCAATCAGATCCTCCACTTTGGTGATGCTCACATCATTGGATTGCCTGCCAAGGGTGGAGGAATAATAGAAGAAGCCTTTCAAATCCTTAACCTGCAGGGCGATGGTGCTGCCCTCGGGCAGAGCCATCAGCTGATTGTAAACGGTGTCAAAATCCTCTTTCAGCTCCTGGGCGGTGACGGTGTAGCCGCTGAAACGGGTCAGCTCCTTGGGGAATTGCTGATCCTGGTCAGTTTCGTTGAAATGAATGTTTACAGAGGGCGCAGGGCCGGGCGCCGACGGGGCAAGGCCGGGGGAAAATTCCACATTCAGGTTAAAATCCAGCTTGGCGCCGTCGGGGGTGTAGATGACATATCGGTTCAGCCACAGCAGCCAGCAGGCGAAAAACACCACAGCCAGCAAAATCAGCACAAGCAGTGTGATAAACAGATTGCGCAGCAGCTGTTTTGTGCGGTAGGAAATCATAATGGGTTACTCCTTTTTTGCCAGAATACAACGCCAGTCTTCCTGGGCAAAGGTTTGGGTTACGGTAATGCCCGCGGCGTTCAGGGCGGAAACCACATCACGCAGGCGGCTGTCCAAAATGCCGGAGCAAATCAGCCGGGTGTGGGGCTTTAAGAAAGCGGGCAGCGTGGGGGCAAGGCAGATAATCACATCCGCCACGATGTTTACCAGCACCGTGTCCCAGCTTTCGGTGGACAGGCGCTGCATAAGATTTTTGTCAGTGGTGACATTTCCGGTCAGGGCGGTAAAGGCGGGGGAGGCAAACTGATTGTAGGCGGCGTTTTCCCGGGCGATGTCCTCTGCCTTGGGGTCGATATCTACGCCGGTGGCCTCTTTTGCTCCAAGACGCAGCGCGGCGATGGATAAAATACCGCTGCCGCTGCCCAAATCCAGACACCTGCTGCCGGGCTTCACCTGCTTTTCCATAGCCCGCAGCACCATTTGGGTGGAGGGGTGAGTGCCGGTGCCGAAGGTCAGACCCGGGTCTAAAATCACCTGCAGGCGGCTGCCGTGGTCTTCGACCACCAGCCAGTAAGGCAGCACCACCAGCTTTTCGCCGATTTCCACCGCGGGGTAGTTTTCCTTCCAGCTTTCTTCCCAGTTTTCCTCCTGCATCAGACTTCTGGTTACGGAAAGGCAGAGCTTGTCCGCCAGAGCGTCAAACCGGGCGAGGCCATTTTCGTCGGTGTCTTCTATGTACAGCTTGATTTGGCAAAGACCCTTCAGTTTTTCCTGGAGTTCTTCGTCGATATAATCCCAGCAGGCCCGGTTTTCCTGGAGAAAATCCTCAAACTGAGCCTCGTCTTCAATCACCAGGTCGGAAAATCCGGCGGCGGTGAGCTGGGCGGCGGTGTCTTCCGTCTGCCCGGGGGCAGTATGCACAGTCAGTTCCAGCCATGCCACATCGGCCACCTCCAAAGAAAGAATTTTTCTTATTGTAACCCATGGGGGGAAAATTGGCAACCGGAAAGTGGTTAAATTTCTTTGAACCTCTTTCTATTTTTGGGAAAATGATATATAATAAGGTCTATCTTTCCTCATGGGAGTTTCATTATGCTGCAAACCATTACCCTTTGCCCGGGTGTTACCTTGCGGTGCGTGCAAAGCAGCCACTTCAAACAGGGCAGAATCAGCCTGCAATTTGTCAGGCCCATGACCTTGCAGGAGGCGGCGATGAACGCGCTGCTGCCGGTGGTGCTGCTGCGGGGTACGGAGAATTATCCCGACCTGCGCCAAATTACCATGCGCCTTGACGATTTGTACGGCGCATCGGTGGGAGATTTGGTTCGCCGCATCGGCGACTATCAGACCACCGGCCTTTACGCCAGCTTTACCGAGGACCGTTTCGCCCTCCCCGGAGATGAGATTTTGCGGCCGGTGGCAGCGTTTTTGCAGGAGGTGCTGTATCGCCCCAGGCTGGAAAAGGGCGTGTTCTGCGAAGATATTGTGGAAAGCGAGAAGAAAAATCTCTTAGCCGATCTCCAGGCCCAGAAAAATGACAAGCAGACTTACGCAGCCAATCAGCTGCTGAAACATATGTGCCGGGAGGATTCCTTTGGCATTCCCCGCTTAGGTACAAAGAAAACCATCGAAGCCATTACTCCGGAAACCCTTTACCGCCACTATGAAAAGGTAATAAAGGAAAGCCCGGTGGAGCTTTTCTATGTGGGCAGCCAATCGCCTGAAGAGGTGGGCAATTGTCTTGCGCCCCTGTTTTCCGGGCGAAATGGGGCTTTGCCGCCCCAGACCGCCTTTTGCGGCGGGGAAGAAAGCCACATTCGGGAGAAAATGGACATTTCCCAAAGCCGTCTGCATCTGGGCTTTGTCACAGAAATCACCAACCGGGACCCCCGGTTTTGCGCCATGCAAATCCTGAATCACATTTACGGCTCCGGCATGACCAGCAAGCTGTTTATGACCGTGCGGGAGCAGCAGAGCCTTTGCTATTCCATCAGCTCCGGCTATTACGGCTCCAAGGGAATTATGGTGGTAGCCGCCGGCATCGACCGCAAGCAGGAAACCACCGCAAGGACGGAAATTTTAAGGCAGCTGCAGCTGTGTAAAGATGGGCAAATCACCCCGGCAGAGCTGGAAAATGCCCGGGAAAGCCTGATTTCCGGGCTGAAGGCTGTGCCGGATTCTCCCGGCGCGTTGGAAAGCTACTATGCAACGGCGGCCTTAAGCGGTCTTTCCATGGACCCGGAAACCTACCGCCGCCGATTGGAGCAGGTGACCCTTGCCGATGTGGTGGCCGCGGCGAATACGGTAACGCTGCGCGCGTCCTACTTTTTGGAGGGATTATGAAATTGCTGAACTACCCCCATTTGGGGGAGAGAATATACCGTCAGGTACTTCCCAACGGGCTGACGGTGCTGGTGGTGCCAAAGCCGGGATTTTCCAGAAAGCTTGCGTATTTTGTCACGGATTTCGGCGCCATCCACACGGATTTTACCCTGGAGGGAAACACCTACCACACCCCCGCAGGCGTTGCCCATTTTTTGGAGCATAAGCTCTTTGAGCTGCCGGACCGGGATGTGACGGCGGAATTTGCCGCCCTGGGTGGAAATGTCAACGCCTTTACAAGCTTTGATATCACCGCCTACTATGTTTCCTGCTGCGATCGGTTTGAAGAAAACCTGAAGCTTTTGCTGGAATTTGTGTCCACCCCCTATTTTACGAAAGACAGTGTCAATCGGGAATACGGCATCATCGACCAGGAAATCGGCATGAACGAGGACACTCCTGACAGCCGGGATTTTGAGGCGCTGATGCAGCAGATGTACGCGTCCCACCCCATTCGCGTGCCCATTTTAGGCAGCCGGGAATCCCTGCGGCAAATCACGCCGGAGGTGCTGTCCCTCTGCCACCGCGCTTTTTATGCCCCTGCCAACATGGCGCTGTGCGTGGTGGGAGATGTTCAGGTGGAGAAAGTTACAGAAATCGCCCGGCAGGTGCTGGGAGAGGAAAAGAAAGAAATTGCGAAAAAGCTTCGCCCCTGGAAAGAAAGCATGACTTGCCCGGAAAGCGAGGGAACGCTTCATTTGGAGGTTTCCGACCAGAGCTTCCGCTTAGGATTTAAGTGCCAGCCGCCGGAAGACGGCGCGTCGGCAGCGGCCATGGATGTGATTGGCTATCTGGGCGCGGAGGTGCTGTTTGGAGAATCCTCTCCCCTTTACCTGGAGCTTTATGAGCGGGGGCTTATTGACAGCTCCTTTGGCGGCGGATTTGAAACCGTTGACGGCTGCGCCTTTCTCACCTGCGGCGGCGACAGCCCCGACCCCTGGGCCGTAAGGGACGCCATTTTGAAAAAGGCGGAGGAAATTGCCCGGCGGGGCATTGAGGACGCGGATTTTCTGCGGCTAAAGCGGGGGGCTCTGGGCCGGAGAATCCGGGAGCTGGACAGCTTCGATGCCACTTGCTTCCGGCTGTGCGCTTACCATTTCCTTTCTTTTGACTATTTCCGTTTCCCGGAAATATATCAAAATGTGACGGCTGAGCAGACTCGCAGCTTCCTGGAGAATACTGTCCGCCGGGAACGCAGCAGCCTGATTGTGACCAAACCCATAGACAAAGACAAGGAGGAAAATTTATGACAAATCCCTATACCCAAATATCTTTTCCCTTTTTCGGCATTGAAATCGACCCGGGAAGAGCCATTTCCCTGGGCCCGGTTTCCATTCACTATTACGGCATCGCCATCGCCCTGGGCCTGATTCTGGCTGTTATGTACGGCTGGTGGCGGCGCAAGGAGTTCGGCATCTCGGAAGACGATTTGACTGACGGCGTACTGTGGATTGTTCCGTTCTCCATTGTCTGCGCCAGGCTTTACTACTGCGCCTTCTCCTGGGATACCTATAAGGATGATCCCATTTCCATGCTTTACATCTGGAATGGCGGATTGGCCATTTACGGCGGCGTCATCGGCGCGGGCCTTGGCGTGGTGATTCACTGCGCCTGGCGGAAAATCAAGCTGCCTGCCATTTTGGACTTGGTGGCGCTGGGCTTTTTGATTGGTCAGTGCATTGGCCGGTGGGGCAATTTCTTCAATCGGGAAGCCTTTGGCGGCGAAACCGATGTGTTTATCAAAATGGGCCTTCTCAATTCCGTCACCGGCAAGGTGGAGTATCACCATCCCACCTTCCTGTATGAATCCCTTTGGAATTTTGTTGGATTTTTGGCTCTGCATTTTCTTACGAAAAGAAGACAGTATGACGGCCAGATTGCCTTGGGCTATGTTGCCTGGTACGGCCTGGGCAGAACCATTATTGAGGGTCTGCGCACCGACAGCCTTTACTGGGGTCCCTTCCGGGTCAGCCAGCTGTTGGCGGCTGCCAGCTGCCTGATTGCTACGGCTGTGCTGCTGATCCTGGCCCTCAAGCCCCACGACCGGGCAAAGCTTTATAAGAATCAGCTGGCGGCCCTGGCGGCCGCTGCAGAGGAAGCCGCTGCGGAAGAGCCTGTGGCGGAGGGAGCACCTGCAGAGGAAATTCCCGCCGAGGAAGCGGTTGCTGAGGAAACCGTCGCCGAAACCGAGGAGCAAACCCCGGAGGAATAAAATAACGGGAGCGATTAAATATCGCTCCCGAATTTTTTATTCTTCTTCGTAATCGGAACGGCGGAAGCCGTCTTTATCAAACACGGCAATCACCACCACATCAATCACCAGGCAGGAAAGGGCGACCAACACCAGCTCCCAAATCAGGCAGCTGACCGCGCACCAGACCATATCCATGGGCTCCATGCGGCGGAAACCGTTGCAAATCAGCGCCATAATCACCGTCAGCAAAAGGCCCAGGCCGCTCCACGCCATGCCTACCAGGCGGTGGGTAAACTGCCAGGCGTCCAGGCTGGCCATGCTCCAGTAAAACCGGTAGCCAATCCGATAGTTTGCCTCCTTGGGAGGCGCCAGCAGATAAAGCAGGCCAAATCCCAGCAGCAGCAGGGGGCCGGCCATGACAGCCAGACGCAGCGCCAGCTCCACCCAGCCGATAAATTTCGTCAGGTCGGGCAAAAAGGCGGCAATGTCGAAACTTTCAAATAAGGATTTGATGCTATCAAATTCCATGATTACTCCTTGTTGTCGTCCAGAATTTTAATCTCCTGAATGAAGCTGCTGACATCCTGGAACCGACGGTAAACAGAGGCGAAGCGAATGTAGGCGACCTGGTCGATATTCTTCAGGCGCTCCATCACCATTTCGCCGATTTTGTCGGTGCTGACTTCCCGCTCCAGGGTGTTCTGGATGGACTGTTCGATTTCCGTAGTGATTTTCTCCAAATCCTCCATGGTCACCTTCCGCTTGTCGAAAGCGCGCACCATGGCGTTGAGAATCTTGTTGCGGTCGAAGCTTTGGTGGGTACCGTCCCGCTTGACCACAATGATGGGCAGACTTTCCACGATTTCGTAGGTGGTAAACCGGCGCTGGCAAGCCATACACTCCCGGCGGCGGCGAATGCTGTCGCCTTCTTCAGAGCGACGGGAATCCACAACCTTGCTCTCCTGGTCACCGCAAAACGGACACTTCATGAAGCTCCCTCCATCTGTAGCATTAGTATTCTATCAGTATACCAGAATCATTCTTTTCTGTCCAGTCTTTTTTTCCTTGCCAAATGGCGCGCATTGGGGTAAAATAGGGCCATAAGGAACATTTTAAGGAGTTTGGCATGAAAATCAAGACCTTGTCAATTTTGTGGGCGGATATGTTTCTGCTGTGCGCCGGATTGGGTTTTATCCCCAACCCCCAGGGCGTAGGCTACGGCCTGCTGGTGGTGGCGGCGCTGGCGTTTTTTGTGCCGCCTGCGCTGATCCTTGTAAAGGCGAAGCAGGCAAATGATAAAAAACCCATTCGAGTGGTCAGGAATTTAAGTATCGCCTGGCTGTCTGCCACGTTGATTTTCCTGGTGGCGAATTTTGCCTCCATCGGCGCGTCTGCTGCCATGGGCACGGCTCTTTACTATATGCTGATTGTGATTTCCAGCCCCATGATTTGCGGACAGATTTGGGTGCTGAGCCTGTTTTTGTGGGCATGCCTTTTGATGGCCAGCCTGCACCTGCTGAAAAAATAAAGGAGGGCTTTTCTATGCCCGGCAAGAAGAAAACAACCGCCCTCGGGTGGATATATGAGGTATCTGGCCCGGCAAGAAAATGGGTGCTGGCGTTGACGCTGGTGCGTATTTTCCAGGGCGTGCTGGCTATCGCCTACGCCTACGCCCTGCGCGCTGTGGTCAACTGCGCCGCCGCCGGAGAGCAGGGGGCATTTTTAGACAATCTGTGGCAGTTTGTGGGCTTGGTGCTGGCTACGGTGATTTTGCAGGCGTTGGGCCGGTATCTTACGGAAAAGGCCCACGGCGCATTGGACAAAGCCTTCCGCATGCAGGCATTTTCCCAGCTGCTGAGCCGGGATTACGCCCAGGTCAGCAAGGTACATACCGGCGATTGGATGAACCGCATTCTTTCCGACACCCAGGCCATTTCCGCCGCGGTGATTCGCATCGTGCCGGAGCTTTGCGGCATGCTGGTGCGCCTTGCCGGCGCGGTTTTGGCCCTGGTGGGCATTATCCCTCTGGTGGCGGCGCTGGCGCTGCCCGCCGGCGGCATTATGATTTTGATTTCCTACTTCCTGAGAAAGCGGATGAAGCATCACCACGCCCAGGTTCAGCAGGCGGAGGGCGATATCCATAGCTTTTTGCAGGAGAGGCTTGCCAGCCTGACGGTGATTCACACCTTCACCCAGGAAGAGGCGGCAGCCGGGCAGGCGCAGAAGAAGATGGACACCTGGGTTTCCAAGCGGATGAAGCGCAGCCGGTTTGCCAATTTCAGCTCCACCGCCCTGACCTTTGCCATGATTTCCGTGCAGACCATTGGCATCGCCGTTTGCTGCTGGGGCATTTTGCACGGCACGGTGACCTACGGCACCATGTCTGCCACCTTGTATTTAATCAATCTGCTCAGCGCGCCTTTTTCCCAGCTTTCCGGCGCTCTTTCCCAGTACTACGGCATGCTTTCCAGCGCCGAGCGGCTGATGGAAATTGAAAAGCTTGAGCCTGACGGCACCGAAAAACCTTTGCCCCGGGAGGAAGTCCTTTCCTTCTACGAAAAGGAATTTGCCGCCCTGGAGCTGGAGGATGTCCGCTTCCACTATGAAAAGGACGGCGACGAGGTGTTGGAGAATGTCAGCCTGACCCTTAACAAGGGAGAATTTTGGGCCTTTACCGGGCCGTCCGGCTGCGGAAAATCCACCGCCATGAAGCTGCTTTTGAGCCTTTACCCCCTTTCCGGCGGCGACGCCTGGGTACACACGGAGGCGGGGGAAAAGCTCCCTCTGGACAGCCGCTGGCGTGGTCTGTTTGCCTATGTACCCCAGGGAAATCTCCTGCTTTCCGGCACGATTCGGGAAAGCCTTGCCTTTTTCGACAAGGCGCTGATGGCGCAGGACGAGAAGATCCACCAGGCGCTTACCGTGGCCTGCGCGGAGGAATTTGTCAAGGAATTGCCCCTGGGCATCGACACCCCCTTGGGCGAGGGCGGCAGCGGCCTTTCCGAAGGACAGATGCAGCGCCTTTCCATCGCCCGGGCAGTGCTTTCCCAGCGGCCTATCCTGCTGCTGGATGAAGCCACCAGCGCCCTGGATGCCAAAACAGAGCAGCAGCTTTTAACGAATCTCCGGGCGATGACCGACCGCACAGTGGTTATCATCACCCACAGAGAAACCGTGGCGGGCTGCTGCGACGGAATTGTTTCCTTTGAAACCGACACCCTATAATTGGGTGTCGGTTATTTTTTATAAAAATATTGCATTTGTATGGAGAATGTGGTATATTTCTAAAGTTCGAGGATTGAAAATTAACTTTTTGATATAAAGGAGCAGGTATTATGGCATCTCAGGAAAATATCCGTAATATTGCCATCATCGCCCACGTTGACCACGGTAAGACCACCTTGGTGGACGAAATGCTGAAGCAGGGCGGTATTTACCGGGAAAACCAGACCACAGTGGACCGGGTCATGGACTCCGGCGACCTGGAGCGGGAGCGGGGCATCACCATCCTGGCGAAGAACACCGCTGTCAATTATAAGGGCACCAAAATCAACATCGTTGACACCCCCGGCCACGCCGACTTTGGCGGCGAGGTGGAGCGTATCTTAAAAATGGTCAACGGCGTTTTGCTGCTGGTGGACGCCGCCGAGGGCCCCATGCCCCAGACTCGTTTTGTGCTGCAAAAGGCGCTGGAGCTGGGTCACAAGGTGATTGTGGTTGTCAACAAGGTGGACAAGCCCGACGCCAGAATTCCCGAGGTAATGGACGAGGTTCTGGAGCTGCTGCTGGACCTGAACGCCACCGACGAGCAGTTTAATTCCCCCACCGTCTTCTGCTCCGGCCGCCAGGGCACTGCCGCCTACGGCCCGGACGAGGTGGGCGTGAACTTAGAGCCTCTGTTTGAAACCATTGTCCGCTATATCGACCCTCCCACGGGCGATGAAAATGGCCCCCTGCAGCTGCTGGTCAGCTCCATTGACTATAATGAATATGTGGGCCGGATTGCCGTGGGCCGGATTGAGCGGGGTACGATTAAGGTCAATCAGGAAGTGACCATTTGCGACTACCACGACAAGGAAATGAAGAAAAAGGGCAAGGTCGTGGCGCTGTATGCCTACGACGGCCTGGGAAAAGTGCCGGTGCAGGAAGCAAAAGCCGGTGAGATTGTGGCCCTTTCCGGCATGGCGGACATCACCATCGGCAGAACCCTGTGCGCTGTCGAGCAGCCGGAGGCGCTGCCCTTTGTGAAGATTTCCGACCCCACCATTGAAATGACCTTTGCGGTCAACGATTCTCCCTTTGCAGGCAAGGAGGGCAAGTTTGTCACCTCCCGGAATCTCCGTGACCGGCTGGAAAAGGAGCTTTTGAAGGATGTTTCCCTCCATGTCACCGAGGCCAGCACCGACGCGTTTAATGTGGCGGGCCGGGGCGAGATGCACCTTTCCATTTTGATGGAAACCATGCGCCGGGAGGGCTTTGAGTTCTCCGTTTCCACCCCCAGAGTGCTGACCAGGGAAATCGACGGCAAGGTCTGCGAGCCGATCGAGCGGATGGTTGCCGATGTGCCCGAGGAGTGCATGGGCGCGGTGATTGAAAAAATGGGCCGCCGCAAGGGCGATCTGCTGAGCATGACCCCCATGGGTAACCGCTATCGCCTGGAATTTCTCGTTCCCTCCCGGGGCTTGTTTGGCTACCGCAACGAGTTTTTGACTGACACCCGGGGCGAAGGCATTATGAGCAGCGTCCTGGACTCCTACGCCCCCATGAAGGGCGAGGTGGAGCGCCGTCAGGTGGGTAGTCTGATCGCTTTCGAAACCGGCGAAGCCTGCAGTTACGGTTTGTTTAATGCCCAGGAGCGGGGCAGCCTGTTCATCGGCCCAGGTACGCCGGTGTACGCCGGCATGGTGGTCGGCATTTGCAGCCGCAACGAGGATATGACCGTCAATGTCTGCAAGAAAAAGCAGCTGACCAACATGCGCGCCTCCGGATCTGACGAAGCGCTGCGGCTGGTGACCCCCAGAGTGTTCTCTCTGGAGCAGTGTCTGGAATTTTTGGCAGACGATGAGCTTTTGGAGTGCACACCCAAGAGCCTTCGCATCCGCAAACGGATTTTGGACCACAGCATCCGTATGCGCGAACTTATGAAAAAGCGCAATGCAGAGTAATTTTCAGGCCCATTTTTCCCGGAAAAGGAAAAAATGTGTTGACCTTCTTGCATTTTTCGGCTATAATACCATAGCATGACCAACTATGGTCTTAAAAAGCGTCGCTGCGGTTTGTGAAAACCGTCGAGCATATTTGTGATTACAGGAGGTGTATTCAACATGAAGCGTACCTATCAGCCCAGCCGTCGTCATCGTTCCAAGGTTCACGGATTCCGTAAGAGAATGGCTACTTCCAACGGCCGTAAGGTTCTTGCCCGCCGTCGTGCAAAGGGCCGCAAGGTTCTGTCTGCCTGATAAGTGGCATTTGGGTGACCAAATAGCAGGATAATCGCTCAATGCGAAATGGGAGCTATAAGCAGGGCGAAGGTTCTTTCGCCCTGCTCCCTTTTTATTGGATACCTTCTTGATGACGATTGCCGCCGTAGCAGCGGATCTTTTCACCCAACCCTGCGTTTTGAAAACCTTGAAATACACAAAGTATTCCTGCGGTTTTCAACCTTGGTTTGGCCGAAAATCTCTCGCCGCCCGGCTGACAATCCCCATCTGCGAAGGTATCTGTATGAAGACATACCTGAAAAACGGTTGGTAAGACAATCTGTTTTTGCGAACGTGTCTTTCTTTGGGGAGAATCAGTATGAAATTTTCCAGCAGTCTGAAACTGAATCATATTTTTCAGCGGCTTTATCGTTCTTCCGGCCAGGCAAATGGCTACTTTGTAATGTACGCCAGGAAGAACCGGACAGACACCAATCGGGTGGGTGTGACCGTCAGCAAAAAGCTGGGACACGCCGTGGTCCGCAATCGGATTCGCCGCAGAGTGCGGGAGATTTATCGCCTGAACGAGGATGCATTCCAGCCGGGCTGGGATATTGTGGTGGTGGTGCGAACCAGAGCCATCCACACCGGCTTTGCCAAGCTGACCCAGGCCTATTTGGAGCTGGCAGGAAAAATAGGCATCCTGAGAAAATGCCTATGAAAACCATATTTCTTGCCCTGATCCGCTTTTATCAGCGGTATATTTCCCCCTGCACACCCCCATCCTGCCGTTTTACACCCACTTGTTCTGCTTATGCCTATGAAGCGATCCGAAAATACGGGGCCGCAAAGGGCGGTTGGCTTGCCTTTAAGCGCCTGATGCGTTGCAATCCCTTTTATAAAGGGGATACGTATGACCCCGTGCCCTGATTGAAGCAAGGAGAATAGCAAATTGGATAAGATTATTACCATACCCTTTGGCTACATTTTGGACTGGCTGTATCAGTTCACTTCCAACTACGGCATTGCGCTGCTTTTGTTCTCCGTAGTGGTTCAGGCGGTGATGATGCCCATCAACGCCAAGTCCAAAAAGAGCATGATGAAGATGTCCCGTCTTCAGCCACGGATTCAGGAAATCCAGAGAAAATACGCAGATGACAAGCAAAAGCAGCAGGAGGCCATTCAGGCACTGCAAAAGGAAGAGGGCGCATCCATGGGCTGCGGTGGCT
>JAFTMB010000005.1 GCA_017452605.1 Oscillospiraceae bacterium | reverse complement strand
GACCTGTCTGGTTTCTCTCCTGCTGGCATTTTTCGCTGTAACGGTAAATGACAAACTTGGTGCCAATCACCGCGATGCCCTCTGCTCCGGTGGCCTCGCACAATGCGTCGCACACCTCTCTGGGAGAAAGCAGGGCGCCTTCCAAAACCTTGCCCTTAACCAGTTCTCTGGCATTAAGCAGGTTTTCTGCCTCTGCGACCACCGCGTCGGTCACTCCCATTTTACCCACCATCAAGGTGGTATCCAGGCCGTTTGCCTGGGCGCGCAGGGCTGCTCTTTCTTTACTTGTCAGCATAGCCTGCCTCCTTTAATTTTTCGTAAAACACCTTCAGCGCATTTGCCCGATGGGACACCTTGTTCTTCTCCTCGGAGGGCATTTGCGCCGTGGTCATGCCCATGGGCGGATAGTAGAAAATGGGGTCGTAGCCAAAGCCGTTTTCTCCCGCTGGCTCCCGGGTCAGCATGCCGTGGATTTCTCCCCTGGCCTGAATGGTCTGCCCATCCGGAGTCACCATGGTAATGACGCAGACAAACTTTGCCTGCCGCTGATCGTCCGGCACATGCTCCATATTCTTAAGAAGCAGCTCCAGCCGTCCCCAATCGTCTAAGGATTCGTCAAATCCGTAGCGGGCGGAATAAATGCCCGGCTCGCCGTTCAATGCATCCACCGCGATGCCGGAATCGTCTGCCAAAGCAGGAAGACCCGTGGCTTTCATCACAGCCTCTGCCTTGATAAAGGAATTTTCCTCAAAGGTAGAGCCGTTTTCCTCCACATCCAAATCTACCCCCAGCTCAGATTGAAGCACCAGCTCCATATCAAACTGCCGGGTGATTTTGCTGATTTCCTCCAGCTTGTGTTTATTTTTACTTGCCAATACGACTTTCATACCGTTTCCTCACAGCAGCGCATCCACAAAATCTTTCGCATCAAAGGGCATCAGGTCATCCGCCTGCTCACCCACATCGACGAATTTTACCGGAATCTGCAGGCTGTCGCTGACGGCGATGACGATACCGCCCTTTGCCGTACCGTCCAGCTTGGTCAGCGCCACAGCGGTGACACCTGCCACCTCTTTGAACTGCTTGGCCTGAATTAAGCCATTTTGTCCCGTAGTTCCGTCCAGCACCAGCAGCACTTCCCGGGCGCTGCCGGGCAGCTCCCGCTCGGTGATGCGGCTGATTTTATTCAGCTCGTTCATCAGGTTTGTCTTATTGTGCAGCCGGCCTGCGGTGTCAATTAAAATCACATCCACATTCCGGGCCTTGGCGGCCTGAATACCGTCAAATACCACGCTGGCGGGGTCTGCGCCCTCATGCTGCCGGACAATGTCCGCCCCGGCCCGACCTGCCCAGATTTCCAGCTGGTCTGCCGCTGCGGCACGGAAGGTGTCGCCTGCAATCAGCATCACCCTTTTCCCCTCTTTCACAAGACGGGTGGCGATTTTACCGATGGTGGTGGTTTTTCCCACGCCGTTGACGCCGATTACCAGCACCACCGCAGGCTTTGTGGAAAGATCCAGCGCAGGACTTCCCACGCTGAGCATCTCCACCAAAATCTCTTTCAGCGCAGCCTTTGCTTCCTCCGGGGTTTTCAGGCGCTGCTCTTTAATGACTGCGCGGAGCTTTTCCGTAGCCTTTACAGAGGTTTCCACACCCAAATCCGCCAGAATCAGGTTTTCTTCCAGTTCGTCGTAAAAATCATCGTCAATCTGGCTGAACCCGGAGAATACGCCGCCCAAAGTGCCGCTTAAGGCATCTCTGGTTTTGGTCAAACCAGCTTTGATTTTTTCAAAAAAACCCATGAATACTCCTTAATTATTCCATAATGCCCAGATATTCTTCCATCTGGTTCAAGTCCAGCCGCAGCAGCTTGGAAATACCCTGCTCCTGCATGGTCACACCGTAAAGCACATCGGAAGCTTCCATGGTGCCTCTTCTGTGGGTGATGACAATAAACTGGGTCTTCTTACTTAAGTTGCGCAGATAGGATGCAAACCGCTCCACATTCCGATCGTCCAGCGCCGCGTCAATCTCATCGAGCATACAGAACGGCGTGGGGCGAACCTTCAAAATGGCAAAATACAGCGCAATCGCCACAAATGCCTTTTCGCCGCCGGAAAGGAGGGTGATGGTCTTCAGCTGCTTTCCGGGAGGCTGCACCCGAATCTCGATGCCGCAGGTCAGGGGCTCTTCGGGATTTTCCAGCACCAGATTACCCTTACCGCCGCCAAACATCTCCACAAAGGTCTGGGAGAAGTAGTGGTCGATTTTCTGAAACTCGGTTATGAAAATGGCGGTCATTTCTTTGGTGATGTCCCGGATGATGCTTTCCAGCTCCCGCTTGGAGGTAAGCACATCCTCCTGCTGAGAGGCAAGGTAAGTATACCGCTCATTGACCCGGGCGTATTCCTCAATGGCGCCCAGATTGGGCGTACCCAGCATGGTAATCTTCCGCTTCAGCTCGGAAATCTTCCGGTTGCCCGCAGCCACGGACTCAATTTCTGTCCGCTTTTCCGCGGCAGTGCCGGGAGTCAGTTCATAGGAATCCCACAGCTTGTCGATAATCTGCTTTTCTTCCAGAGCAGAGGTAACCTTTTTCTGCTCCAGCAAAGCGCAGGCCCGCTCCATGTTGAGGATGTCCCTATTCTTTTCCTGGCTGCTGCGCTCAGCGCGGGTCTTGGAGGCCTCAGCTTCCATGCGAAGGCTCATCACCTGGCTTAAGCGCGCCTTTTCTGTGAGAATATCCTGCTCATTTTCCTTCTGCCGCTGCAGCAGCTGCGCAATCTGCTCCTGCATACGCTGGGAATCTTCTTCAATGGCCTGGATTAAGCCAAGCTTCTTTTCCAGGTCGCCGTCCATGGCAGAGCGCAGGCTCTTCAAATCCTCGATGTGACTCAACGCAGTATTCTTCTCTGCCTCCAAAGCGGCGGCGTCGGTTCTTACCGCTGTCATGCGGTCTGTAATCTGGGAGGTTGCCTCTGCGGCTTCGTTCTGGCTGCCTTCCAGCGTTTCCAGAGAAAGCCGGGTCTGGGCAAGCTCCTGGGTAAAGATTTGGATTTTCGCATTGCCTGCGGCATAACGCTCTCTGTCAGAGGCGTCCCGCTCCTGCAGGGAATCCATCTCTTTCCGGGCAGCCGCCATAGCTTCTTCCACAGCGGCAAAGAGAATCTCATGCTGCTTTTCCTGACCCTGCAGACGCAGGCAGGCATCTTCTGCCTCACGCAGCTGCTCTTTGGCAGTGGTCAGCTGGAATTCCACCTGGGCAAGCTGCCGCTGGGCTTCCTGAAGCTGGGATTCCGCCTCGCTGAGCTGGGATGTCAAATCCGCCTCCCGGGCAGACAGCTTTTCCAGCTCATTGGCACAGGAAAGAATACCCGCTTCTTTATTGACAGAACCGCCGGTCATAGAACCGCCGGGATTCATGACCTGGCCATCCAATGTGACGATTTTGAATCGGTTCTTATACTTTCCTGCCATGGCGATGGCGCTGTCCATATCCCGGACAATCACCGTTCTTCCAAGCAGATTGGACACGATGGGCTGATACTGCTTCTGGCACGTTACCAAATCCGCAGCGATGCCCACAAAGCCCCGGCAGCCGTCAAGACCGGATTCAGACAGCTTTTTCGCCTCAATGGCAGAAATAGGCAGGAATGTTGCCCGGCCGCCACCGGTGCGCTTTAAGAAGCTGATAGCCGCCTTGCCGTCATTTTCGCTGTCCACAACAATCTGCTGCATGGCAGCGCCCAAGGCAATTTCAATGGCGATGACATAGTCATCTTCCGTGCGAATGAGTCTGGACACGGGGCCGTGGATATTCCGCAGGCTGCCCCGCTGGGACTCCTGCATGACCATACGAACCGCTTTGTTATAGCTTTCAAAATCCCGCTCCATGGCCCGGAATACCCGGGTCTTGGCCTGGACACTGTCAAGCTCCGAATTCAGCTGCCGAACCGTCTGCTGCAGCTCGTCCCGGCGCTTGGCTCGGGTCTGCTGCCGCAGAGTATAGCCGGAAATGGTGTTGTTGGCAGCGGTTACTTCCTCCTGAGCCATTTTCAGCTGCGCCCGGCAGCTATCCAGCTCCTTCTTTGCGTCCGCAAGCCGAAGCTGGCCGGAAGACAAATCCTCCTGCAGCTGAGCAGCTCGTTCCTTGGTAAGGCTCATGCTGTCGGTTAAGCCCCGCAGGTCTGCTTCAGCGCCTGCAATATCGGCAGAAAGGCCGGTTTCCTTGCTCTTCAGCTCCATGTACTGGCGGGTCATACCCTGGGCGCTGGCGGTCATTGCCGCAAGCTCCTGCTGAAGCTTTAATAGCTCGCCGTTCTTTTCATCCAGCGCCGCCACAATTTCACCAATGCGGTTTTCGGTCTGCTCAATCTGGCTGATAATGCCACCGCTTCGGTCCTGAGTTCCCTGCATCTCTTCTTCAATGCGGGCGATGTTTCCCTTATTGTTCTCCACATTACTGCGCAGAACTGCCATCTGTCCGTCCAGCTGCTGGTGGTTTGCCTCCAGCATATTGACCTTCTGGCGTACAGTTTCCAGCTCGCCGTCACGCTCCCGCAGCTCCTGGGATAAGGTTTCCGCCTGGGCGTACAGGCTATTCAAATCATCGTGAGCCTGCTGCAGCACAAAGGAAGCAGAAGCGTAATCTTCTTCCGCTTTTTTCGCCGTGGCAGAAAGCTTTTCCAGGGTATCCAGCCAAACGGCAACCTCAACGCCCTGCAGCTCCTCTTTCAGCTCCAGGTACTTCACCGCTTTTTCCGACTGAACCTTCAGCGGCTCAAGCTGCATTTCCAGCTCCGAAACCTTGTCGCCGATGCGCAGCAAATTGTCTTCCGTATGCTGCAGCTTCCGCTTGGTTTCCTCTTTGCGATGACGGTACTTGGAAATACCCGCCGCCTCTTCAAAAATCTCACGGCGGTCGCCGCTTTTCAAGGATAAAATTTCGTCAATTCGGCCCTGACCGATGTTGGAGTAACCCTCTCTTCCAAGGCCCGTATCCATAAACATTTCGTTGATGTCACGCAGGCGGGCGGACTGGCGGTTGATGTAATACTCACTGTCGCCGCTGCGGTAGTAACGACGGGTCACCATCACCTCATCGGCATCGTAAGCCAACGCCCGGTCGGAGTTATCCAGGGTCAGCGTTGCTTCGGCAAAGCCCACAGCGCTCCGCTTTTGGGTGCCGCCGAAAATCACATCCTCCATCTTGGAGCCACGAAGGGTTTTGGAGCTTTGCTCGCCCATTACCCAAAGGATCGCATCGGAAATATTCGATTTGCCGGAGCCGTTGGGGCCGACGATGGCTGTGATGTCATCGCCAAACCGGATCAGCGTCTTGTCAGGAAACGACTTAAATCCCTGCACTTCCAAACTTTTCAGATACACAGCAAAACCTCTTTAGAAAAATGTAAAATGAATCAATTTATTATACCTCTAAAGGCATAAAAAAGCAAGGATTTCTTTCCCTTTCTGTAACCAGATTGTAGTTGAAAAGTTTGTCGAAAACTGGTATAATAACCAAAATAATTTTCAATCTACCAAGGAGGTCATCATGTCTAAGAAGAACTCTCTGCTTCTTGTGATTTTCCTGCTGGCAGCCGTTTTGGTGGCGCTTTTGGTGTTTGCCAAAACTATGGGAAACGACGAGCCCACCGAGCCCTCTGAAAGCCAGCAAGCATCCACTGACACCACCCCCAGCTCCGGCGCCACGGAAGCAACCCAGGAAAGCACCGCCGATACCACCCCCAGTTCTGAAGCTACCACTCCCTCTTCCGAGGCTACTCAGCCGGAAACCCAGGCAACCATTCCCGAGACCCAGCCCTCCAAGCCCACCGAGCCTACCTCTCCCGGCGTGGAATTCGGCACTCTTTACACCCGGGCAGAGCTGGAAGCTATGGATACAACCGAGCATGGCTACGGCCCCGGCAATACCTCCGACGGCAAGCGGCCTCCCTACGCTCAGTCCGACCAGAAAAAGTTCGGCAAATACGGCGGCAACTTTATCGCCCCGGACGATAACAATGTTTACTTAACCTTCGACTGCGGCTACGAATACTACGCAACAGACGAAAACGGCAACAAATACCGCAACACCGAGCACATCCTCAACACCCTGAAGGAAAAGGATGTCAAGGCGGTCTTCTTTGTCACCGGACAGTTTGTCAGAGAGCAGCCGGACCTGGTTCAGCGGATGATTGACGAGGGTCACGCCATCGGCAACCACTCCAACCGTCACCCGGTCATGCCCCAGCAGAGCATTGACAGAATGGTGGAAGAGGTTATGACTCTGCACAACTATGTGCTGGATAAGTTTGGCTACGAAATGACCTTGTTCCGTCCTCCCACGGGCGCTTTCTCCATTCAGTCTTTGGCAGTGGTTCAGAACCTCGGCTACAAGAATGTCCACTGGAGCTTTGCCTATTACGACTACGAGCCCGCTGACCAGCCCACCACCGCAAAGGCCTACGAAACCATCACCGGCCGGCACCACAGCGGCGCGATTTATCTGCTCCACGCAGTTTCCACGTCCAACGCCGCCGTGTTGGGTCAGGCAATCGACTTCTTCCGGGCAGAAGGCTACAATTTGGAGCTGTTCCGCTAAGTTCAATATTTCCGCGCCGGGGCAATGCCCCGGCGCTTTTTGACGATTGACGGAAGTGGGAAAATAGCCTATAATGACAGTAACAAGTCAGAAAGAAACCATGGATAGGAGAAATCACCATGAATTTACATACTTCTCTGTTTCTTTCCCAGTCTTATCAGGACACATGGGACGATTATCTGCGCTCCATTAACCAATCCGGGTTTACCTGCTGGGATTATGTCATATTGACGGCCTCCAACGAGCATCAGGCCCAAAGTTTCCGCGCCCAGCTGGCTGAGCGGGAAAAAGCGGGATTTTTGCCCAGCCGCACCCATTTTGCCGTCATTCCCGACCCCGACGGAAAGCGGGTTGGCTCTGGCGGCGCTACCTTGGGCGTCATTCGCTATATTGCCCAGGCAAGCGGCAAGGCGGACTTCTCCGGATTGCGGATTCTGGTAATTCACAGCGGCGGTGACAGCAAGCGAATTCCCCAATACTCCGCCCTTGGAAAGCTGTTCTCCCCCGTTCCCCATGAGCTGCCCAACGGCAGAGCGTCTACCTTGTTTGATGAATTCATGATTGCCATGAGTACCGTACCCAGCCGGATTCGGGAGGGCATGGTGCTGCTCAGCGGCGATGTACTGCTTCTGTTTAACCCTTTGCAGATTGACTATTCCGGCAACGGCGCCGCGGCCATTTCCTTTAAGGAGCATGTGCAGACCGGCAAGAATCATGGTGTTTTCCTCCGGGGAGAAGACGGCAATGTTGCAAAATTCCTCCACAAGCAGTCGGAAGAAACCCTGCGCAAGCTTGGCGCCGTTAATGACCGGGACTGTGTTGACATTGACACCGGCGCAATCCTTTTCTCCGGCGATATGCTCCACTCTCTGTATCAGCTGATTTGCACCGGCGGCAAGGTTGATGAGAATAAGTACAAGCAATTTGTAAACGATACCATTCGCCTGTCTCTTTACGGCGACTTTCTGTATCCCTTGGCTTCCGACTCCACATTGGAAGATTACTACAAGGAAAAGCCGGAGGGAGTCTTCTGCGACCAGTTGACCCGGGCAAGAACTGCTCTGTGGCAGGCGCTTCGGCCTTATCGCATGAAGCTGCTGCGCTTAGCGCCTGCAAAGTTCATTCATTTCGGCACCACCCGGGAAATCCTCCATCTGATGAACAGCGGCATTGCCGATTACAAGCACCTGAACTGGAGCAGCCAGACCAACAGCAGCTTGTCAGGCCGCGCTGCAGGCTACAACAGCGTCCTTTCCGACGAAGCTGTCATCGGCGACGGTTGCTATTTGGAGGTCAGCTACGTCCACAGACGGGCCAAGGTGGGCAACAATGTGCTCCTTTCCTATGTGGACATTCACGACGAGGAAATCCCATCGGATGTTGTTTTGCACGGCCTGAAGCAAAAAGACGGCAATTTCGTAGTTAGAATTTACGGTGTTCACGACAATCCCAAGGACACCCTGGAATCCGGCGGCAGTCTCTTTGGTGCGCCTATTTCCCAGCTGCTTATAAACACCGGCATTACGGAGGAAGAATTGTGGGACGGCGGCGACCACAGTCTGTGGAACGCTAAACTATACTGCGTTTGCCCCACCATTCCCGAGGCAGTTGCCGCCGCGCTGAACCTTTACAATCTGGCCCATGGCTGCGGTGATGTGAATGCTTGGCGCAGCGCCAAGCGCAAGTCCCTTTGCGCAGGCTTTAACGATGCAGACCCGGAAGCCATCATCGCGTGGAACAACCGGATGCAGCAGCTGGTGCACATGGACCGGCTTTCCCACATGATCAGGCTTAAACACAGCGCCGCAGGCGCGAAAGATGTGCTGGGCTGCGACGCCCTCTCCCCCATTCAGTATCAGTGGCTTCAGCGGCAAATCCGCAATTCTGACCCCCACAATCTGGAGGATTTCAGCCGTCTTCTGCGGCTGCACTATTACATCGGCAAGGGCCTCGGCGGCAAGGAGGGCGACCGATACATTACAGAGTGCTTCCGCCTGATTCAAAACACCGTTTTGGATGGTGTTCTCAATCAGCTTAGCTACAACGACTCCTGCCGTATTGTCTACGACAAGCACACCGTCAACCTCCCCCTGCGGGTAAACTGGGGCGGCGGCTGGTCTGACACACCTCCCTACTGAATTGAAAACGGCGGCACTGTAATCAATGCAGCCATTTCCCTTGGCGGCAAGCTGCCGGTTGAAGTAACCCTTACGAAAATTCCTGAGCAAAAAATCATATTTGACAGCCGGGATATGGATGTCCACGGAGAGTTTGACACCATCGAGCCTCTGCAGCGCACCGGCGATCCTTACGATCCCTTCGCATTGCAAAAGGCCTGCTTGCTTGCCTGCGGAATCATCCCCAAATCCGGCGGAAATCTGCAGAAAATCCTCACCCGGCTGGGCGGCGGCTTCCGTATGCAATCTGAAGTATTGAATGTTCCTAAGGGCAGCGGTCTGGGCACTTCTTCCATACTGTCTGCCGCCTGCGTTAAGGCCATGTTCGAATTTATGGGCATCGAACACACGGAAAGCGACTTGTACTCCCACGTGCTTTGTATGGAGCAAATCATGTCCACCGGTGGCGGCTGGCAGGATCAGGTCGGCGGTGTTACCCAGGGCATTAAATATATCACCTCTGTCCCGGGCTTAAACCAGCAGATTCGGGTGGAGCATCTGCAGATCACCCCCGAAACGCTGCAGGAGCTGAACGAACGGTTTATTCTGATTTACACCGGACAGCGGCGTCTTGCCAGAAATCTTCTGCGGGATGTGGTTGGCCGCTATATCAGCAACGAGCCGGATTCTCTGTACGCCCTCAATGAGATTCAAAAAGTGGCCGCCCTTATGCGTTTTGAGCTGGAACGGGGCAATGTGGACGCCTTCGCCAAGTTGCTTGACTACCACTGGGAGCTTTCCCTGAAGATAGACAGCGGCAGCTCCAACACCCTGATTGACCAGATTTTCCGCAGCATTGACGATCTGATTGACGGCAAGCTGGTGTGCGGCGCCGGCGGCGGCGGTTTCCTGCAGGCCGTTATGAAAAAGGGCGTGACCCGTCAGGATGTCCACAATCGGTTAAAGGAAGTCTTTGAAGACAGCGATGTTGATGTCTGGGACAGCCAGCTGGTTTAACTGCGTTACACAAAGAAAAGCCCCCGGTAAAACCGGGGGCTTATTATTGTAGCATTGGCTTAATCGTCTTTCAGGTGGAATGCAACCTTCAGATCCTCAACCTCATCGTCGGTGATGTGGACAATATCGCCCACTTCCTTGGAAAGGATGATGGAATGGGCAGTTGCCTCCATAACCTCCAGGCGGTCAAAGGCCTGCAGCAGGCTTTCGCCGGTAACCACCACACAGCTGTTTTCAATCATCAAAGCCGGACGGCTGGCGCTGAAAGCATCGGCGGTCAGTTCGGGCTCGAGATACACCTGCTCATAGGGAATCTTCTTCACATCCCGCAGCAGGATATAGCTTTCCGGGATGGTGCGGGGGTCAAAGGTGGCGTCGGTAATGGCAAAGGCCATGGAATGTACCGGGTGAGCCTGCAGAATTGCCTTGATTTCCGGGTGCTTCTGATAAACCTTTTCATGGAAAGATACAGCCCGGGAAGGAATCTTGCCCTGCTCCTTCATGCCAGCCTTTACACGAACCAGATCGTCCTCTTCCAGATATGCTCTGTCAAAGTTGAAAGGCGTAATCAGGAAGCTGCCGTCTGCCAGACGGACGGAATAAGTACCGTGGGTAGCAGTGAACAGGCCCATCTTGTAGGAACGGCGGATCAGCTTAATCATATCCCGGCGGGCAGCCAATTCCTCAGAGCTGTGGCTGTGGGGAACGAAATCATCCATCTTCGTATGGAAGCGGGTGTCGCTGATGCGGTAAGCCTCCTTAGGCAGCTCATGAATAGCGCCCACCTTTTTGGCAAGGACTTCCAGAGTAGCCGTGTAGTTCAGGGTTTCAAACCGCTGGAAAGCAGTGAACATATCCGGCGCGCCGATACATACGCCGTGGTTTTCCAAAATAGCAATGTCACAGCCGTCAGCAAACACACGGCCTACCTTTTCGCCCAGAGCATCGCTGCCGGGAACATCATAAATAGCAATCTGCACATCGGAGCAAACCTTGCGCACAGAAGGCACCAGATCCAGATTCGGGCAACGACGGACAATGGAAAAAGCAACCAGTGCCGGGGGATGGGCGTGAAGAACCGCTTTCAAATCCGGCCGCATCTTATACACAGAGAGGTGAAAAGGCAGCTCGGAAGAAGGACGGTGAGGTCCTACAATGGTGCCATCGGGCTTGACGCAGATAATATCATGCCGGGTCAAGGTGCCCTTATCTACGCTGGCGGGGGTAATCCAAACATTACCGTCATTATCCATGATGGACAGATTGCCGCCGGAGGTGGTTGTCAGGCCCTTGTCATAAATTCGCTGCATAAACATGACCAATTGGTCCGCAGGATGAATGTACTCAATATTCATAAATATCCCTCCTAGTTGTTTTCTTTACTGACATCATACAATATTTCGGAAGAATTTACAAGTGTAAACTGTGACTTCATCACAAAGCTCCCGTCAAAATTTTGACGGGAGCTTTATCAAATGCGTTTATTTCTTTACGTAGTTGTTGGCAATATCTTCTGCCATCTTCTTCTCCCACTTTTCACGAAGACCTTCGTAAATGGAATCAGGAATCTCAATATCTCCCTGAGTGGAGGAAGGCAGCAGCATTTCGCCAGCCTTAGCAGGATTGGTGCAAGCGGTATCATGGCGATACTTCTCGCGAACCAGCTTGCTGCGGAAGTTGGGAATCTCCATGGGGATGTTGCCCATGAGAGCGGACTGGAATGCGAAATAGCCGGTCAGGCCCATATCCAGAGCTTCGTACACGTCGATGGTATCAGCGTCTTCCTTGCCGCGGATCTTCTCAACGAAGTTCCACATGCTGTAGTAGTCACTGCCGCCGTGGCCGTAGCTGTCAGCCTTGTCGCTCAGTTCGTCTCTGGGCTCATAACCCTTGACGTAATCCTCGCGGTTGTTTTCACCTTCGTAGGTGTCCAGGTTGGTGTACAGGAACTTCATCTTGCCGTTCTGCACATCCTCGCGGGCGCTTTCCATACGGCCCATAGGTCCGTACAGAGTGTACCAGATGGAGTTCTTGGAAATGCCGTCGCCGTGAACGCTCTTGCAGTAGGCGCCGTTTTCCATCTTCATGATTTCCAGAGCTGCCAAAGTGCCCTTGCCGCCCATTCTACCCTTACGGGCATTGTAGGGAAGCTCAAAACCGGTAACTTCAACAGGACGCAGGCCGGTGATGTGAATCAGCGGGCCAACGGAGTGAGTGCAGTAGTAGTGCTCGTACATCAGATTTCTCCAGTGGTTGGGGTTACCCTGGGTAATTTCATGCCATACGGACTCACAGTTGTGCAGGTACTCGCCTTCGCCGTATTCCAGCTCGCCCAGCTTACCTTCCCGGTACAGACGACGCATCTCACGGGTGGAGGGCATGAAGCAGTAGTTTTCAGCGTAAGCGTAGATCTTGTCGCTCTTCTCAACAGCCTCAACCAGCTCAACAGCTTCTTTCAGGGTTTCAAAGGGCAGAACCTCGCTGATAACGTGCTTGCCGGCTTCCAGGCAGCGAATGGCAAAGGGAACGTGGTCGGTAGCGTAGTTAGCCAGAACCACTGCATCCATATCGTGCTTGATGAAGTCTTCGAAATCAGAGTAATAAGTAACGGTCTCGGTGCCGCATCTTGCCTTCGCACGGTTCAGGAAGAACTCGTTGAAGTCACAAACAGCGACCAATTCAGCGTTGTCGGCATTGGCGCAGTACTTGATCATCATATCGCCGCGGCCAGCACCCAATACGCCAACTTTTACTTTATCCATTATCATTCACCTTTCTTCTACAAAATCCCGTAGAAAGAGACGCCGTAAATATACACCGATATTTACGGCGTCCCCACTAACTCAATGTATCATTGCGTGTGACAGAATTATTGGATTATTGAGCGCCAATGGTTCTGTCGTAAACCATCTGCCATGCGCCGGTCAGCTCGTCGCTGCCCATGTCCTTCATTTCCTGCAGGTACTTATCCCATTCGGTCTTGATATTGGACTTATTGGTAACGAACTTTGCACGCCATTCACCGAAGACGCCCTTGACGTCAACGTTGTACATGGACATGATTTCCTTTTCCTCGTCCTGGAACAGCTGCAGGTGAGGAACAGTGGGAGTCTTCCACTCAGACTCGGTTCTCATGCGCTCGTACTGCTGCTGGTACCAGGGGTACTGATCCATGCCCTCAGTCAGCTGAGCAACGGTCTGGAAGTGGCACAGAGGAATCTGGCCGCAGCCCTTGGAGGAAATGTCTCTGGGAGAACCGTCAGCGGGGTAGAGGATTTCGATCTCACCGTTTTCGCCCTTCTTCCAATCCTCGCCTTCAATGCCGTACTGACGGACATTCAGGACGTTGGGATCAGCGTACAGGGTATCCAGCCATCTGCAAGCCAGCTCGACATTGTCGCACTCGGTGGTGATAGCGGTGGGGGCGCCGACAGCGCGCTCACGGCGCATGAAGTAACCCTTGTTGTTATTGTACTTGGAAGCCAGCGCAACACCCAGGGTGAAGTACTCACCGTAGGGATTCTTTTCCTTCTGAGCACGAGGAGTCAGCTGGCCATAGCTGATAGCGAAGCTGGAGTAGTAACCAAATACTCCAACGCGGTCAGAAGCGATCTTCTCAGCCAGGAAGGAAGCGTTCATGGAAGCGATTTCCTTATCCAGAATACCCTCGTTGAACAGCTCGTTCAGGTACTCCAGGAAGTTTCTCATGTTGTCGGAGGTGTACTCAGAGTAAACCTTGCCGTCCTTGGAAGCAAATGCATCCCAGGATTCGTACTGCTCCAGACCGAAAGCGGTACCGATGCAGTCCATCAAGCCGGCAAAGCCAGCAGCGGTGAAGCAGATTTCATCGTCAACGCCGTTACCGTTCAGGTCGCCGGCCTGCTTCATAGCGCGCAGCAGATCGGTGAACTCGTCAAGAGTGGTGGGAACTTCCTTGTTCAGAGTCTTCAGCCAATCGGTGTTGTACATCAGGGTGATGTGGCCTTCTACGGGCTCAGCCATACCGACCAGAGCGTAGATGTTGCCGTCACCGGTGGTGATGTGGGACTCGAAGTCAACGCCCTGGGCATCCCAGTAAGCATTGGTGTTGGTGAAGTGGGTATCCCAGTAGGGAGCCATATCAACCAGAACACCGTTGTCACCGGCCTTTTCGCCGTTACCGATGGTGTTGATCATCATAATGTCGGGCAGCTCAACGCCGGCAGAAAGACGGGTGGAAACAACCTCGGTATAACCAACAGCGGAAGCAACTTCCCATTCAATATGAACGTTGGTATACTCTTCCAGGAACTTCCAGAAAGGCAGGTCGTTGGAAGCGGGGGGGTTCTCAGTGCTGGAGCCTTCGTTGGTCAGAACGGTCAGAGTGACCTTATCGTGGCTCAGCCAGGTCTCGGGGTCGCCGGGCTGCAGGTTGGCATTGTAGTTACCGCTGGGGCCGTCATCGCTGGTATCAGCGCATGCGACCAAGCCCAGCAGCATAACAGCAGCCATAAGCAGAGCAAATAAACGCTTTTTCATTTTAATAATCCTTTCCCAAAGCAATGTTATAATTCCAGGTAAAATCCTGTAATTACTATGTTAATAACACTCCTGCGGATTAGCCCTTGATGGAGCCAACCATCAGGCCCTTTTTCATGTACTTGCTGAAGAAGGGGTAAATCAGGAGCAGGGGCAAAACAGCGATAACGATAACCGTGTACTTCAGCTGCAGGCTGGAAAGCAACGATTCCGCGCTTATCATGCCGCCCATGGCATCGTCACCCATATTCAAAATGGAGTTCTGAATAACCATCTTACGAACATACATACCAAGAGGATGCAGGCTGGAGTCGCCATGGTACAGAACGGAGGGGAAGTAGCTGTTCCAGTAACCGATAGCCAGGTAGATGGTCAAAACAGACATAACCGACTTGGAAAGCGGGATGATGATGTTTGTGAAAATACGGAACTCGGATGCGCCGTCGATCTTGGCACAGTCGAGCAGTTCTTCAGGCAGAGAGAGAATGAAGTTTCTTGCGATGAAGATGTTGAATGCAGAGGTAAGGGCAGGCAGGATCATTGCCCAGCGGGAGTTGTACAGACCCAGAACCTTAACAACGACGATGTAGGTGGGAATCATACCGCCGCCAAAGAACATCTGAACCAGCAGCAGGGTATTAAAGAACTTTCTACCTACGAAGCTCTTACGGGACAGAGGATATGCGCCAAGCATAGTAGCAGCCAGGCTGGAAATGGTACCGACTACAGTGTACCACACGGTGTTGGCATAGCCCTGCCAGATAGCATCGTCCGCCATCGCTTTCTTATAAGAAAGGATACTGAAGCCCTTGGGGAACAAAATAACTTCACCACGGGATGCGCTCAGAGGATCACTGATGGACATACTGACAACGTAGATCAGCGGATACAGTGTAACGATAATAACAAAGGCGGTAATGGTCAGCACGATGGCGTCCAATACATAGTCGCTCTTAGAACCTTTAATACGATTTGCATTTTTACTCATTGTGAAACCTCCTTACCACAGGGAAGACTCAGTCAGCTTCGCAGAGACCTTGTTGGCGCTGATAACCAAAATCAGGTTAACAACAGAGTTAAACAAGCCAATAGCCGATGCGTAGCTGGACTGACCGTCCAAAATACCAATACGGTAAGTATAGGTGGACAGAATGTCGGCAACATCGTTGGTGGAACCGGTCTGCATCAGCAAAACCTTTTCGTAACCAACAGACATCAGGCTGCCGATTCTCAGAATCAGCATGGTGGCGATGGTGGGAAGGATGCAGGGCAGAGTGATGTTCAGCAGCTGACGCCAACGGTTTGCGCCGTCAATCTTGGCTGCTTCGTACAAAGAGGGATCGATGCCTGCGATAGCTGCGGTATACACGATGGCAGCATAGCCGGCGCCGGCCCACATACCGGAACCAATGTACAGAGGACGGAACCATTCAGAAGCTCCCATAAAGTCAATCGCTTCACCGCCCATGGACACAATAACCTTGTTAACCAGGCCGCCGTCAACGGAGAAGATATTGCGCAGCATAGCGACAATAACAACAACGGAGATGAAGTGAGGCAGGATACTGATGGTGGTAGCCGCAGACTGGATTTTCTTGATGCGGATTTCATTGAAAACCAGGGCCAGGAAAATACCTGCAGGGAAAATAAAGATGACAGACAGAACGCTCAAAGACAGAGTGTTTCTGATGTAACGCCAGCAGTAGGGGTTCTTAAAGAACCGGATAAAGTGGTCGAAGCCGACCCATTCGGTCTTGGGGCCGATAAAGGGAGCACCCATCTTGTAATCCTGGAAAGAGATTACAACACCGAACATAGGCAGATAACGGAAGAGAATTAAGTACAGCAGCGGGATTAAGGAAAGTACCCACAACTGCCAGTCTCTGGCCATTTTCTGCCAGAAGTTCAAGCCAATTTTGACTTGAGGCTCATTGGTTTTGGTTTTTGTTTTCATCATATCACCTCTAAAAAATCTTCTGAAGAAACTTCAATGTACGCTGTACATTCCTCTGCTTATACGAACATATCCATAATGGTAAATTATACAACCATTAGTAGAATAAGTCAACCGAAATTACGAAATTTTACAGAAATTGCTATTTCTCTTAGTCCGTAATCTCTCTAACCAGAGGCGCAACCATAACACCTACAGGGCGGAGCTGATATAGGTAGCTCCAGTTCTTGCCGGTTGTTCTCCAGGTTTTGTTGCCCCAGTAGCGCTCCTTGCGGTTGCAGTTGTGGATCTGACCGAAGGTGTTGATCCGGGAGCCGTACATGGTAATCTTCACCGTATGCTTTCCGGCGGGAACATTCCTAAATACCACCCGATAAGGCTCGGCATACAGATCCTTACTCTGGTCATCCAGCTCCACGCAAAGGGTGGTTGCGTTGTACTCAGGGATTTCCAGCTCCACATCATTTCCGCTGGTTTCAATCCGGCACTCGTAAGTGAGAACGCCGCCGTAGAAAGCAAGGCCCTGAGGAACAATGTTGCCAAAGGCCAGCTTTTCCGGAAGGCTTGTAATCACTGCCTGGTCACCGGTGACGCGGACGCCGAAATCGCCCAGCAGATAGCCGTTTTCCAGATCGACGCCGGGGCCGAAGGGCATGGTAATCACCAGCTCGTTCTCCCCTGCCTTCACATCGCCCAAGCTAACCTTGGAAATGCAGGCGTCTACAAAATAGCCGTTGGGCTTGGCATCAACCTGCTTACCGTTGAAGGTAATGGTGGCATTGTCATACAGTTCAAAGCCCAAGTCCACATTTGCAACCGGAATCTCAGAGAAAATCCGGTAACGCAGGGAGATGGTATGCTCCACCGGCTTCGTAGGCTCCAGCCAGGGCTGGGGGAAGTTGGCGGTACGCAGCATATAGCCACATTCCTTGCGGACATTGGCATCCAGCCGAAGCATTTCTTCCTTTTCGTGCCAGGGGCCGTTGTTCAAGGAGTACTCGGCGCAATCGAGAATCAGGACATTGGGCTCATGGAGCTGATAGGAAGCAAAGGCCGGGAGGTAATTCTCTGCCACAACGGTTCTTTCCTTTTCGCTCTTCAGCGGCTCGACGCAAAGCTGTTTTGCTTGACGCAGGCGAAGCAGCAAAGAATCCTGAGCAAAGAAGCCGTAATTCAGCACAGTCCAGCCGTTCTCATGAACAACCTGAACATCGCAAACCTCACCGGTGTTGGCATCAAACCGCTCAACATCATAGCTTCCGCGGATGCGGATGGTAAAGTCTTCCCTACCCGTCTGGGATACCCAGTGACTGGTCTCCAAGCGGTCGTCAGGCTTACCCTGGGCAATGAACAGCCACTGATGCTCGCCATCGCGGCGCAGCTGGTAAATCAGGCGCTGAGACCGCAGGTAATCCTTACCCAGGATTTCCACATCACGATACTTTTCCAGCTGATCAAGCAAAGCATACTTTTCGTACCCAATGCAGCTGCACTGTGCGGCGAAAGCCTTAACCGCATCGGAAGGCACGCCGTCTACATAGCTGGGAATCTGACCCATGAAGACGACCTTGCCGCCGGCCTTTGCAAAGTTCTGCAAAGCCTGCAAAGTGGTAGAACGCATGGTAATCATGCCCGGAACCACAACCGCCTCATAGGCCATTTGACCTAGGTGCAGCTTGCCGTCATCGGTCTTGACATACTGCTCAGGAAGCAGGGCTTCGGAAGCATAGTCAAAGTCCAGAAGGTTAAACAGCAGCCATTCCGTAGTATCCTGGAACAGATCTTCCAGTTCCTTGCGGCTCTGGGCAGTATCCTGGTTGGGGCCCATCAGCATCCAGTAGCTTTCCACGGGATGCAGCATAGCGATCCGGCAGTTGGAAGAGCCTCTGGTCAAGGCAACATTCAGCCGGGCAAAGTAATCTTCGATGGTGTGATACTTGTCACTCCAGGTGGCATGCTCATCCATAGGCGAAGGATAGTCGCGCTTGGATTCGCCGCCCATCGTCATCCACACCAGGTGGTGAACACGGGTGGTAACGCCCATAGCAGCCTGCCAATCGCCCTGGTGCTTATGGCCGCGGAAGTCAAAGTCCCAGTTGGTGACACCGTAAAGCTCACTCAAAACGCCGGGATAACCGTACTGCCGGGCCACGCTCTGGGCCTGCTTAACGGTAGTATATTCGTGACGGTCAGCCAGCATATCCACGCCGGGAAGGGTGAAATAGCGAAGGGTACGCATGACCTCGCCCACAACCCGGGACTGGCTTTCCAGCTTTTCTTCAAACAGCAGATGTCCGGTTGCCAGCAGATTGTGATCGTTACACCAATCGTAAATGGTCTTGCCGTAAGCATAGGCAAACATCCAGGCAACGCAATCGTGATAATGGTATCTGGCCTGGGAAAGCACGCCGTCAGCGCGCTCCCAGAAAACTTCCGGAAGACAGGATAGCAAACTGTAGCCGTAACGCTCCCGGAAGAAGTCTTCCATGGTGTCGGTGTAGGCGATGCCCACATCCTCATTGGCCCGGCCATTGGGCAGCTCTTCCTGCTTGTGGAAGCTGGGTTCATCAGTAAAAATCGAGGGAATGGTCTTGGAGAAATGCTCGCCCACTGCCTTGTAGTAAGGCTCATGGGTCACATTGATAAACTGACGGATTGCCTCCGGGTTCAGGGTATCTGCATAAGGCTGATTGTTAAACCAACTCAGCGGCTCGGTGACCAGCCGATAGGCATACCAGACATTCTCCCCTGCCTCACCCTCTTCCAGCTTCCGGTAGGACACCAGCTTGCCGTCGTCGAGCTTGACGTCGTAGCGGCAAATCAAAGACACCTTACCGTTCTTGGAAAGTCTGGAAGTGGCAATGATCTTTCTGTCTAAAAATCCCTCGGGGTAAACATTCTTGCTGAACAGCAAATATCTGGCGGCATATTCCTCGTTGCAGGCAACGCGACCGCCGCCGGCGCCGGAGGGCCACTTATCCTCGTCGTAGAGGTATGTCAGCATTCCCTTTTCCCGGCCATAGGCATGGCAGTGCTTTACAAGCTCCAGGAATTCTTCTCCCAAATACTCCGTTTCCAATCCGATTCTGGAGTGGATGTGGTATCCGCCCAGACCCATCTTGTGCATAACATCAATCTGCTTTTCCAGGGTTTCCTTTTTCAGCGCGCCGTTCCAGGACCAGAAGGGTGCGCCGCGGTATGCACAGGTCGGATTTTGGAATAATTCCATGGAAAACGCTTGTTTCTTATCGTCGTACATAAATCGTTCCCCTTTATACAGTCATTCCGAACATTTTTTCTTACATAAAACGGTTACCGACAGCGAAATCGCCATCGGTTCCGTTTGCTATCTTATTTTTTAAATGCTACGTCAAAAAGGATTCTGCTTTCCAGGCCTACAGTAACATTCAGGGTAAGGTGGTAATCACCTTCGCCCAGAGCGTTCCAGTCCAGCTTATCGCTTAGCAGTTCCAGAGAAACTTCCTTCTTGTAGGGATGGATCTGCGCCTCCTGTACAACATCGCCATGAGCGCAATCCTTATGAATCTGAGCGCACAGTGTCACAACGCAGTAGTTGCACTTTACGCTGCCCTTAAGACCCACGCCGGCTTCCAAAGACTGGGTGGTGGGTACACCGGCCAGCTCGTAATCCGGAACCTCAGCGCCGCCCTCGCGCAGCTGCTTGATGGTAACCGGCAGCCAGCCACAGGTATAGCACTTTTCAAAGCTGGTCTTGAAATCCAGCTTCCAGCTGGAAGGATAGTCACGGAAGTTGTTGATACGATTGTTCTGATCAGTGAGGAAGACATAGCTTTCTTCGGGATTGATGGTGCCGTCTTCATTGCGGACAACGATAGGATCCATGGTAACCATCAGCGCGTGTCCGCCGGTATCCAGATACCGTTCAAAGCCTTCGCCGGGCAGCGCCATGGCATAGGCTTCCATGAGGACATTCTTATCTGTGTTTTTGACAATGGATTCCGTGGTATTTTTGCCATCGTACAGATCCCAGTTAATGTCGCCAACGGGAAGGATGGTGGTCTCCTTGTAGTAAGGCATCATATCGACGCTGTAGGTGTAATCCACATCGGGGCTGATCAGCTGCCAAGCGTGCTTAATGGAGGTAGCGCAGGAGTTACCGGGAGCGGTATCCCAGCCGATGTCCTCCAGAGAATAAACGCCATTTTCATCCAACGCTTCGCAGAAGTTCTCCAAACCGTTTCTGCAGTTGTTGTAGATCATGCCCACATAGGTTTGACCGGGCTCATAAACCAACAATTCATTGTTAAAAGAATAGTCGATGCGATCCTTGCAGGTCCACTTCACTCTTGCCATGCGGCACATGTAGTCTACGGCGATCTGTCGCAGCTGCTCAGGCGTATGGTGGGTATAGCGAACTTCCCTGACCCGCTCGGTTTCATGGGCAGGAACCTGCTCACCGCGCTCATTCAAATAGCTATGTACATAAACTTCACTCATGATGAATCTCCATTCTGCCTTAACGGCTTGTTGTAATTACTTGGTAAAGGATACGTCTCCACAGACAACTGTTCCCAGGCCAAACTCCGCGATCACCTTCACCCGGAATGCTCCGGAACCTAAACCGGCCAAATTCACGGCGTCGTTCAGTGTGCCCAGAGAGTAAGTCTTTGTATAGGGGTAGTCGCTGACATTGCGAACCAGCGTGCCGTCGCGATACACCTCTACCCGAATCTCATTCATGCAGTAGTTGGCAGTGACATTGCCGGAGCAGACATTTTTCGCCAGGGTGGTAGGACGCAGTCCGCTGGTTATAGAAGCGGTAGGAATAAGTGTTTTGCCGTCACGCAGCTCTGCAATGGTAACCGGCAGATACAAATCCTCCCGGCAAGACTTAAAGGACACTTTTCTGTCCAGCGTCCAGGAAGAGGGATATTCCCGCTTATTGTTTAAGTAGTTATTCTGATCCGTCAGGTACAGGAAGCTGTTTTCCGGATCAATGGTGCCGTCGGGCTTGCGGGCAACGATGGTATTTTTGGTAACCATCAGCGCATGTCCGCCGGTATCCAAATACCGCACCAGACAGTCCGCCGGAAGCATCAATGCGTAAGCCTCATATACAACCTGCTCGGGTGTGTGGTCGATAATGGTGGCAGTATGCTTTCCGTTGTAAATAGACCAGTCAATATCGCCGATCGCCACAACACCGGAATAGGAGAAATAGGGCATCATATCGTAGCTCCAGCCATATTCCACGGTGGGGCTGACCTGCTGCCATGCATGCTCAATAGAAGTAGCGCAGGAGTTGCCGGGCATTTTATCCCAATCGGTAGTAGAGGGATTAAACACAAGCGCGCTGTCGATGGTGCTGGCAAACATCTCCAGACCAGTCTTGTTGTTATTGTAAGCAATGCCGAGATAGGTCTTTCCGGACTCGTATTTCAGGCTGGATGCGCCCTTCTTGGAGTAATCTATGGTGGTGACGGCCTTCCACTTGATATTTGCCATGGCGTACATATAGTCCACAACCATCTGCCGCAGATTCACCTCATCGCTGGTGATATACTGCTTCACCGGCTGAGAGGGCTGGGTTGCCTGAGTGGCCTGGGTGGTCGGAGCCGTTGTGGCCTGGGTAGGCCGAACGGTGGGCTGAGTCGCCTGAGTGGCCTGGGTCGGCTGCGTAGTCGGAGTCGGACGAGTCGGCTGTGTTGTCGGCATCGGCTGTGTGGAAACCGTGGGCGCAGGCTGGGTCACAACAGGCTGGGTCTCCGCTGGATTGGTAACAACGGGGGCTGTTACCGGAGTTTGAACATCGGAATTCTGGGTTTCCGTAGGCTGATTATTATCCGGAGTTACCTGATCCGTAGGAGCCTGGGTCTCTCCCCCGGTGGAGGGGGTGCTTTGCAGCAGAGAATCCGTTGATTCCCCGGTACCGGGCGTTTGATCCGGGTTTTCACTGGGGGCGCAGCCAAACATGCTCACCAAAAGGCAAACACAAACCAATATCCATACTATCTTTTTCATAAAAAATTCCTCATCGAGAGCAAGTATCTATATTACGAACGATTATTTACTAAAGTCCATATTCACCAGAGTAATGGATCCAAAACCCACCTCTGCGGTAATTTTCAAAGTATATTTGCCAGAAGCCAGATCCTTAAGGCCCAGATCCTTGCCCAGTTCCTTATAGCCAAAGGTTCTGGCGTAAGGATAGTCCACAGCGCTGGCAACCAGCTCGTCACCGGAGAAAACCTCCATGGTAATGACATTGATGCAGTAATTGCACTTTACATTTCCGGTCACATTGCCCTTGGCAAGATCCTCTGCCTTGGGGTAATTAGCCACCTCAAAGGTAGCGTCAGGAGCTACGCCGCTGACCAGCTCGGCGCAGGTAACAGGAAGATAGCCGTCAGCCAGAGCATCGGAAAAAGAAACTTCCCGGTCCACTTCCCAGCTGGAGGGATACTCACGGCGGGTATGCAGACGGTTGTTCTGATCGGTCAGATACACATAGCTGTTAGACATGTTGATAGAGCCGTCATCGTTACGGGCAACAACAGGTTCTTTGGTAACCATCAAAGCGTGTCCGCCGGTATCCAGATACCGCACAAGGGCATCGCCGGGCAGAGCCTTGGCATAGGCTTCAAAAATCACTTGACGGTCATGCTTGCTGACAATGGTATTGGTATTCTTTCCGTTATAGACGGACCAATCAATATCACCAACTGCCAAGACGCCGGTATCTTCATAGTAGGGCATCATATCGACACTATACTGATACTCGACGCCGGGACACACCTGCTGCCAGGCATGCTCAATGGAAGTGGCGCAGGAATTGCCGGGGGCATAGTTCCAGGTGGCGACAGTTCCGATATGCTTATTGTCTGCATCCAGAACGCTCTGAAATTTTTCCATGCCGGTGGCATTGTTGTTATACACCATGCCCAGGTAGGTTTCACCGGGCTTGTAAATCAAACTGGCTGCGCCCTTGGTGGAGTAATCCAGCTCAATGCCGGCAGTCCACTTAATATTGGCCATAGCCTTCATGTAGTCAACTGCTACCTGACGAACATTAACGCCTTCGCCGGAAATAGTCAAAGTTCCCTGCTCTGCAGGATTTACGGTCTTTTCAGACTCGCAGCCTGCCAGGCAACTTAACAGCAATACAACAGCTAATGCAAAGCTAATCTTTTTCATGTTTTCCTCCGCGAATAAACTAAAAATGACCGGCGCGCGTTCTGATTCGTCCGGACAACACTCTAACCAGCCGGTGTTTCCACCGGCTGGTTATGTGTAAACTTATTTCTTCTTCTTGATAACCACGATCACAACAACCACAACTGCTACTACTGCAACAGCAGCAACAATGTAAATCCAGGTGTTGTTGGAAGCGGGCTTATCGGTTGCGGGCTTGTCGGTTGCGGGAGCCTTGCTTTCCTCGTTGGAATTGCCTTCGGTAGCGTCCTGGGAAGGCTCGGGATCGCCGGTAGCGGGATCATCGTTGCCCTGGTTGGAGCTGTCAGGCATGATCAGATTAGCAGTGAAGTCTACTACGTTCTTGATCTGATTTGCAGTCTCCATGGGAGCGCCGGAGCAGTCAACATTGAAAACTTCGGGCATAACAGCGTCAGCAGTGCTGGTGTAAGCCTGAACGCCCAGGCAGTTTTCGAAGTTACCGCCGGTAACCTTCAAGTTGACGACCTTGTCGCACTTACCTGCAAAGCCAACGTTAACGCCGGCAACCAGGCCTCTGTAGCTGCCGCCTTCCAGGTTGATGTTAACATCGCCCATGATGGGAACCTGGCTGACGCAACGGCTGTCGCCGTAAACGCCGTCGATATTACCACTCTTAATGGTGATATTCATGTTACCGCTGTGCTTGCCGTTACCGCCGTTGCAAGAGCCGAAGACCTTACCGATGGTATTCTCATCGCCAATGTCAATCAGAATATTGGTGTCGCCTTCCTTGATACCAACGTTGTTGTTACGGAAAGCGCCAACAACAATGGGATATGCATCGGGGTTGCCCTCTTCAAAGGGAATGAAGTTGGTGCCCTTGCTCAGGGTCAGGGGGTTAACGCCGCCGCAAAGGAAGTGATCGGGGTTCTCATTGGTTGCGCGAACAGTCAGATCCTGAATCACGGTGCCGGTGGGGAAAGTCAGGTGGGACTTGCCAGCCATGACCAGCTCAGCATTGTTGGTAGTACGGTAGTCAACGCCGTCCCAAACGCTGGTGTAAGTAATGGTGATGTCGGGCTTGTACAGGGTGGCATCCATGATGAAGTCACAGCTTGCCTTACCAACGGGTCTGCAGTTGGAGTCATCCAGAGTGTAGGGACCGCAGATAACGATGGTGCCGCCGCCCTTAGCCATCAGCTTTTCCCAAGCCTGATACAGAGCTGCATCCTTAAACTTGTCGGCATTCGTTACAGAAGTATCGTAGTTGCCGGTGGTGGGCTTCAGGGGGCTGTCAGCGCTGCTGCCATCGCCCTGCGCGTTGTCGCAGATGAAAATAACGTTGTCGTTGGCGCCGTCAGCCATGACGGAAACTGCACACAAGGATGCAATCATCGCCAGCGCCAGAAGGGAAATTACTAACTTTTTGATCTTCATTTTGTCCTTCTCCTTATAATTTGAATTGCCTTTTTCTTACAGTCATAGGCCGCTTTTATTATATCCTCTATTTACCACAATGTCAATCAACGCGTATTCTTCAAAGATTGTTTTGTATATGCTGAACAAAAACTAACCCACCCTTTTTGTGCAATTCGCATTACCAAAAATTTCCTCCCCGGGCACATTCCTGCTCCGGGGAGGAAATAGCAGTCTTAAATTAATATTTTTGGCGAAAATATGGATATTGTGTATCCTTTCGCCTATTCTCTCACAGAAGTTATTACTTGGAGAATGTTACATTTGCCAGAGTAATGCTTCCGATGCCCACCTCGGCGGTAAGCTTCAAAGTATAGTTGCCTGCAGCCAAATCCTTAAGGCCGGCATCCTCACCCAGTTTATAGCACTCAAGGCTTCTTGCGTAGGGGTAAGCAGATGCAGTTGCAACCACTTCCTCGCCGGACAGGATTTCCAGCTTTACCACATTCATGCAGTAGTTGCTGGTAACGGTGCAGAGAAGGAATCCCTGTGCCAGCTCTTCTGCCGTGGGTTCGTTTGCCAATTCAAAGGTAGCATTGGGCGCAACGCCGCTGACAAGCTCCGCGCAAGTGACAGGCAGATAGCCCTCCTGATATGCCTCGGAGAAGGAAACCCTTCTATCCACTTCCCAGCTGGAGGGGTATTCCCGGCGGTTGTGGATGCGGCTATTCTGATCAGTCAGGTACAGACAACTTTTGATAATGTTTACAGAACCGTCGCTATTGCGGTGCACTTCCGGTTCCTTGGTAATCATCAGAGCATGTCCACCGCTGGGCAAAAAGCGCACAAGGGCATCGCCTGCATGGGCCTGAGCATAGGCTTCCATGATTACCTTGCGATCGTGGCTTTTCAGAACCTTATTTGTGTCATCGCCTTTGTAAGCGGACCAATCAATATCACCAACTGCTACCACGCCGGTATCTTGGTAGCCGGGTATCATGTTAATACAGGTCACATAATTCACACTCGGGCTAATCAGCTGCCAGGCGTGACGGATAGAGGTAGAGCAGGAATTACCCACAGAGGTACTCCAATCGGTATCCTTAGATGTATTGACGTTGTCGCTGTCCAAAAAACTGCAGAATTTTTCCAGACCGGTTTGGTTATTATTATACACCATTCCCACATACGTCTTGCCTTCCTCGTAAACCAGGCTGGGGGAGTGTCCGGAGTAATCAATGGTCGTGCCGGCCGTCCATTTCAGGTTTGCCATTTTTAACATATAGTCAACCGCCAGCTGGCGAACATTTACGCCCTTGCCGGAAATAGCAAGAACACCTTCGGGGATGTCATCATCTGTCACATCTTCATCGGAAGACCCGGTGGATTCCTGGCTATCTGTGGAAGACGTTCCGGTGGATTCCTGGCTATCCGTGGAAGATGCTCCGGTGGATTCGGGCTGCTGATCCGAGCCAGATGACTGGGTAGACTCATTCGAGTCAGGATTCTCAGCAGGCGTGCAACCTGCAAAGCAGCTGATTAACATCAAAACCGCCAACAATACGCATAATTTCTTCATATTTTTTCCTCCCGAATTCATTTCTGTTGGATTATGCCCTATCAAGGGCTGATTTACTTGGTAAACGGAATTTGGGCCAGAGTGATGGAGCCGATGCCCACCTCGGCGGATAGCTTCAAGGTGTACTCACCGGAGGGAAGATTATTCAGTCCTGCGGCATCACCCAAAACTTTAAAGGAAAAGGTTCTTGTGTAGGGGTATTTCTCTGCGCTTACAATGACCTCATCGCCGGACAGGATTTCCATCTTTGCCATGTTCATGCAGTAATTGCTTTTGACAGTGCAGGAAAAGAATCCCTTTGTCATGTCTTCCTGGGTTGGAAGATTGTTCAGCTCAAAGGTAGCATCAGGCGCAACACCGGATTGCAGCTCCGGCGCTGTAACCGGGAGATAACCGGCAGTCCAGACATCGGCAAATCTCATCTTTCTGTCCACATTCCAGGAAGAAGGACACTGCCTGCGATTGTTCATAGTGCTGGTCTGGTCGGTTACATACAGAAAGCTGTTGACCATATTTATAGAGCCGTCGTCATTACGATATACCTCTGGTTCCCTGGTGATCATCATAGCATGACCGTCAGTGTCCCAGTACCGAACAAGGCAATCGCCTGCATGGGTTTCGCCGTAAGCATTCATAATATCCTTGCGGCTGTGGGCGCTGAGAATGGTGTTGGTATTCTTTCCGTTGTAGGTAGACCAGTCGATGTTGCCAATGCCCAAAACACCGGTATCTTCGTAATAAGGCATCATGTCCCTACTGTAACCGTATTCAATCGAAGGACACACCTGCTGCCAGGCGTGTTCGATGGAAGTAGCGCAAGAATTGCCTACGGAATCATCCCAGCTGGTATTGTCTGTAACATAAGTACCGGAGCTGTCTAAAGCGCTGGAGAATTTCTCCAGACCTGTCTTATTGTTGTTATACACAACGCCCAGATAGGTTTTGCCTGCATTATAGACCAAAGTGGGAGAATGCTCGGAATAATCAATGGTTGTGCCAGCTTTCCATTTGACATTAGCCATTTTCAGCATATAGTCAACCACCATTTGGCGAACATTCACGCCCTTGCCGGAAATGGTAAGCTCCCCCGGCGCGTCGGTATGCGACGGCCCGGTCGACTCCTGCTGATCGGAGCCGGTAGACTCAGCGGGATCTTCAGCAGCGGGCGCACAGCCTGCAAAGCAGCCAAGAATCAGCGCCAAAACGAGTACTATAGAAAGTATTTTCATGTCCTTTTCTCTGTAAAAGCGTTTTGCATCGCCTGTAAAAAACCAGCCGGCGTTACCGCCGGCTGGTCGAGTGTCCATTATTCGGCAGCCTGAGCGTCTTTCTTCTTCTTGATAACGATCACAACTACTACTGCTACAACAGCAACCGCAACAACAGCGATCACAATGTAAATCCAGGAGTTGTTGGATTCTACGGGCTTGTTGTCGTTGGGCTTATCGTTGTTAGCAGGAGCCTTGGTGCCCTCGGTAGCGTCGTTCTTGTCGCCACCCTCAGTAGCGCCGGTAGACTCCTCGGGAGCTTCATCGGTGTAGCCCTCGGGTAGAGTCAGATTAGCAGCTGAGGAAACATTTTTCTTGACCTGTCTTGCGGTCTCCATGGGAGCGCCGGAGCAGTCAACATTGAAAATCTCGGGCATAACAGCATCAGCAACAGGAGTGTTGGGGATAATGCCTCTGGCGTTCTCGAAGTCACCGCCGGTGATGTTGATCTGAACCATCTTCTTCTCGCACTTGCCATTGAAGCCGATGTTCACGCCAGCGATCTGGCCTCTGTAGATGCCGCCTTCCAGATTCATGACGATGTCACCGTTCTGGGGAACCTGACCGGTGGCGCGGCTGTCGCCTGCAATGTGGCCGATGTTACCGCTCTTGATGGTGATGGTAACGTTGCCCTTGTGGGTAGCGCTGCCGCCGTCACACATGCCGTAGATGTTGCCAATGTAGTTCTCGTTACCGATGTCGACAGTGATAGTGCCGTCGCCGTCAGTGCCGGTGGAGGGCTGGCTGCGGAAGCCACCGAAAATGGTAGGATAAGTATCCAGGTTGCTCTCGTCTGCGGGAACGAAATTGGTGCCCTTGCCCAGGGTCATGGGGCAGGTGCCTGCGCAGAATGTGTGGTAGCCGTTGTTACCGGAAGTAGCGCGAACAGTGATATTCTCAAAAACAGAAGTGGTGGGGAAAGTGATGTGAGACTTATCGTCCATAATCAGCTCAGCGTTGTTGGTGGTGCGATAGTCAACGCCGTCCCAAACGCTGGTGTAGTTGATGGTGATGCTGGGGTCACGGTTGGAAGCACCCATCTTGAAGTCAGCGCTGGCGCCGCCGATTTCCTGACAATTGGCGTTGTTCAGGGTGTAGGGACCACAGATAACGATGGTGCCGCCGCCTGCTGCCTTCAGCTTCTTCCATGCCTGATAAAGAGCTGCGTCCTTGGCGTAGTCGGGCTTGGAGTCATCGGCATTGTAGTTGCCGGTGGTGGGCTTCAGGGGGTTTTCAGCGCTGCTGCCGCTGCCGTCACCCTTGGAAGTATCGTCACAGATAAAGATAACGTTTTTATTGGCGCCGTCTGCCACTACGGGGAATACGCACACAGATGCGATCATAGCGATGGCCAGAAGCGCAACCAAAAGCTTTCTGATCTTCATTTTGTCCTTCTCCTTCTGATGTTTGAATTGCCTATTTCTTACAGAATTAAGCTGTTTTCATTATAGGATCTAATTATCTTATTGTCAATCAATGTCAGCCGTTTGTTATTCGTTTTGTATATGCTGACCAAAAAACGCCCCTCCTTTTTTGTATAAATCGCATTGTAAAAATTCTCCCCGGCGGCCAAAACCATCCGGGGAGAAGATTGCGTATATCCAGTTTTGTTCAGGGTGTATTTCCTTATTTTGTGAAGGAAATGTTGACCAGAGTGATGCTTCCAAGGCCCACTTCGGCGGTGATCTTCAGGGTGTATTCACCGGCAGCAAGCTCGTCTAAGCCAACAGCCTCACCCAATTTTTTGCAGGGGAAAACTTTCTTGTAGGGATAATCCTCAGCGCTGGCAACTACCTCGTCGCCGGAGAGGATTTCAACCTTAACCACATTCATGCAGTAGTTACTTTCAACTGTGCAGGAAAGGGATCCCTGAGCCAGTGCCTCCGCGGTGGGTTCGTTTTCCACGTCAAAGGTGGCATTGGGAACCACGTCAGATTGCAGCTCTGCTATAGTAACCGGCAGATATCCCTGATTGTAAACCTCAGTAAAACTCATCTTCATATCAACGCCCCAGGAGGAGGGATATTCCCGCCGGAGGTTCAGATAGTTGTTTTGCTCTGTCAGATAGAGGAAGCTCTTGACCGGGTTGACAGAACCGTCTTCATTACGATACACTTCCGGCTCCTTGGTAATCATCAGCGCGTGTCCGCCATTGTCCCAATAGCGAACAACACCGTCGCCCAGATGGGTCAGAGCGTAAGCTTCCATAACCACCATGCGATCATTGCCTTTAAGGATTGTATTGGTGTTTTTTCCGTTATAGGTAGACCAGTCAATGTCGCCCACGCCCAAAACATTGGTTTCTTTGTAGTAGGGCATCATGTCCTTGCTGTAGCCGTATTCTACAGTGGGGCTGATCTGCTGCCAAGCGTGTTCAATAGATGTCGCGCAGGAGTTTCCGGGAGACTCGTTCCAGCCGTTCCAGTCATTCCAGGTGATGTTGCTTTCCAGATATGTATTGTTATCATCCAGAACGCTGCAGAATTTTTCAAAGCCTGTGGAGTTATTGTTGTAAACCACTCCGTAATAGGTCTTTCCTGCCTCGTATACGAGCTTGTCAAAGCCAAACTCGGTAAAGTTAATGTCGTGATCGGGAGACCACTTCAGATTTGCCATATCAAGCATGTACTTCACCGCCAGCTTACGAGCGCTCACGCCCTTGCCGGAAAGCGCCAACACGCCCTCGGGAATGTCGTCATCGGGCTCATCGACAGGAGCGCCGGTGGATTCCTGACTGTCGGTAGCGGATGTGCCGGTAGACTCTTGCTGATTGGTGCCGGTGGATTCCTGACCGTCGGTAGCGGATGTGCCGGTAGACTCTTGCTGATTAGAGCCAGTGGATTCCTGCTGCTGGCCGGAGCCGGTGGATTCAGCCGGATCGTCCGCAGCCGGAGCGCAGCCTGCAAAGCAGCTGAGCAGAAGAATTAGGGCTAACAGTATGGAAATCTTTTTCATAGGTTTCCCTCCAAAATTTTATTCGTTTTTATTATATTGTATGTTTTTCCAATTGTCAATTCAAAGAAAGAATTATCCGATAATATGTCGCATCACATGAATGCCTCTCCCCTATTACATTCGCCCGTCTTAGGCTTCGGGGAGTTCGTTGTTCTCCTGAGTCTCCCCTTGATTGGCTTCGGCTTGATTGGTAGCCATTTCTTTAAGCATATTCAGCGGCTTTTTCAGCAGCAGCTGACAAGCCCAGGTGCAGATGGAAAACCAGCCGATAAGCCAAAGGGGCGCCATTTTCAAAAACAGACCGCCGTCCACAAAGACAAGAATGATGGCAGGCACCAGATTCAGCGCCAGCATAACGATGGAGCGGATGGGATAGGAAAAGCTGCAAATGAGGGCATTGCGAAGCATGGCCAGAGTGGTGTTGTGGAAGTGAACCTGCAAAGGAAACACCCACACAAATACCAGTCCGCAAATAACCATACCAGCCATGCACATAACCATAGACACAGCCGCAAATTCATTTCCTTTGGCAAACAGCAGCACAATCAGGCTGACACCACCTAAAAACAGAAGCAGCAGCCATTCCAGCGTAGCCTGCTTAAAGTTGCTGAAAAAGGCCCGGAAGTAGTTTTTCAGTAATGTACCCTCGTCATCGAACACCTTTTCCACGCAGCTGTGCAACGCAGCCGTTGCCGCGCCGATTGTCACAATGGGAATGGAAAAGATAATGGTAAGTACATTCAGAATCATAAGGTCAGCAACCTTGGCTAAAAACTGCATAATGGGCGAATTGATGTTAAAAGGGTTCATGTAGATTCCTCCGGGGTTCTTTCTGGACATACAGTGAAGGATGTCGAAAACATGATAGCACATAGTAGTAAATATTTCAAATTATTTTTACAAAAGCTCTTTTCTTTCCGAAATTTTTCCTATATAATAGCCATGTCTGTTTATTACTTAGATTAAGGAGCGTACTTATGGAAAAGATTAAAGTTGGATATCTTCCCCTTTACATTAAACTCTACGACGACAGCGACCCCCATCTGCGTGACCCCATGGTTCGTCACATGAACATGCTGGTTTCCATGCTGGAAACCCAGGGTCTGGAAATTGTGATGGCTGACGAGGTCTGCCGTATCGCGCCGGAGTTCGAGAAGGCCGTTCAGAAGTTTAACGATGCCGGCGTTACCGCTGTCATTACTCAGCACCTGGCCTACTCCCCTTCCCTGGAATCCATTCAGTCCCTTTTGAAGCTGAATGCCCCCATTATTGTATTTGACACCACTCCCGACTACGAGCTGATTAAGGTCGCCAATTACTCCGAGCGCATTGACCCCAACCACGGCATTCACGGTGTGCAGGATATGTGCAACCTCCTTAAGCGCAACGGCAAGCCCTACTACATCTGCGCAGGTCACGCTCTGCACAGCGAAGTTCTTTCTGAAGTTGTGGGCATGTGCCGCGCCGCCGCAGTTGCCAAGGCTTACAGAAACGCCAAGGTCGGCTCCGTTGGCGGCAGCTTCACCGGCATGGGTGACTTCCTGATTTCCGACGAACGTTATCGCAACGACATCGGCGCCGAGGTTAGCTACATGACCACCGACGTGGTCAAGGAGTATGTGGCCAAGGTTACGGACGAAGAAGTGGATGCAGAAATTGCTCTGGACGCCAAGAAGTACACCGTTAATGTCAACAAGATGGAAGAATACCGTCTGGCAACCAAGTCCGGTCTGGCTGTCCGTAAGTGGATGGAAGAAAAAGAACTGACCGCCTGCACTATCAACTTCCTGACTCTGGATATTTGCGGTCTGCCCAAGATGCCCTTTGCTGAAGGCTGCAAAATTCTTGAGCGCGGCAAGGGTTACGCAGGCGAAGGCGATGTCCTTACCGCCGGTCTGGTTGGCGCGCTTTACAGCGTCTACCCCAACACCACCTTCACGGAAATGTTCTGCCCCGACTGGGAGCAGGATGTGCTCCTCATGAGCCACATGGGTGAATCCAACCCCAATCTGGCCCAGTGGAAGCCCGTGATCAGCGACTGCCCCTTTAACTACAATTCCTGCGGTGACACTGTCGCTGTATACAGCTGCATTCGCCCCGGCAATGTTTCCATTGTGAACCTCGCTCCTATGAACGACAGCTTCACCATGATCATCTGCCCCGGCAAAATGCTGGATGCCGGTCTGGAATTCGGCGCATACAGAAACGCAAACCAGGGCTGGTTCAAGCCCGGCAAGAAGCTGCCCGCATTCCTGAAGGAATACTCCATGAACGGCGGCACACACCACTGCGCCATGGTTTACGATGTTCCCGTCGAGGAACTGAAGACCTTTGGTCAGATGATGGGCTTTGATGTGGTTGTCATCGAGTAATCGTAAATAGCAATAAACCACCGGCAAGAAATTGCCGGTGGTTATTTTTTTATAAAAAATCCGGCAGTGGACTTTCATCCACTGCCGGATAATTCATTGATTATTTAACCTCAATTTCAGGAATGGTAACCTGGGCGCCGGACTCTCCGCCTACTTGAACATCCAGGACGGATTCAGTAGCAAGCCGTAAGACCACAACTTCAGGTGTTTCAAATTTCTTCATTTTGATTTCCTCCTCTGATTCGTTAGCCTACAGCGCCGTTTACCCAAGTATCACCAAACAGAGTCACACCGCTGTCAGTGACGACCATGGGCTGAACTTCAACCTCAGCGCCATTGATGCCCAGCTGGCTGTAGTTGGTCAGGGTAAATACATAGCTACCGCCGGCAGCGACGACCTGAACCTGCTCATCGCTATAGTAGAAGTTCTGAACTGCCTTCTTGTTGCCAACATTCCATCTCAGCTGCAGAACGATAGACATGCCGTTGTTGCTGCAGCCGTCGTCAGTCAGCAGACCCATAACGGTGCTAGTGCTCAGGCAGTTAAATCTAAAGCCAATGGCATTGCTGGTAATGGTCTGGCCGCCTGCAGTGGTGTCCATCATAAAGTTGGAGATGATGTAGCAGTTGCTGTTATTGTCCCATACGGGCAGGAAGTAGTAGGTGTTTTCGCCGCTGACAACGCTGTATGCATCCTCAGACATCTTCAGGTTGCCCTCGGGAACAACCAGCTTAGAGCCGCTGTTGCCAACGATCTTGCTGCCTTCCAGACCAACCACAAACTTAGCAGTCAGGGTGTAGTTGGACAGGTTCAGAGTAACACCTCTGGGGACAGTAACGGTGGTTTCCGTTACATTATCGGTCAGCTTGACGGTCTGGCCGCTGGTTGCAGCTGCCAATGCATCGGCCAGGGTCAGGTACTGAGTACCGGTGGTGGTGTTGGTAGCAGTCTGTGCAGCGGGAGCCAGCACGGTCAGGCTGCCGGCAACTTCCTTAACCTGAGTATAAGTGGTGTAGGAACCATTGGAGCAGTCAATTACAAAGCTGCTGTTAGGACCGTTAAGAGAACGACCGGATGTTATGCTAACAATTCCTGCTGCCTTAGAGAAGTCTCCTCCGGTAATCACGACAGAAGCTGCTCTGGTAGTATCGGCAGAATCGTAACCAACATTGGTAGCTACAACCTTGCCCTTGATAGTGCCGCCGGTAATACTGATGGAAACCTTACCGATCATACCATAGGAACCATTGGGATTAACGGTATCACCATAAACACTGCCAACAGTACCGCTCTTAATAGTAATGTTAGAGTCACCGGGATGGCTCTTATTAAGGAATGCCAGCAAACCGTAAACATCACCAATGGTGTTGCCGTCTCCAATATCTACCACGATGTTGGCGGGATCGGTAACAGCAACAATAGAACCATAGTTTCTATGACCGCCAAGTACAATAGGATACTTACCGGAACTGTTAGGCTCAAAGTTGGTTCCCTGACCAAGGGTCAAAGGATTAAAGCCTGCAGCAAGATAAGTATTACGGGCTCCGCATTCGCCAGCCTTAACAGTAATGTTATTAAACACACTGCCAGTAGGCAGAGTCAAAGCAGCCAAACCTTGGTAGGCCAACTTGGCATTCGCTGTCTCTCGATAATCCACGCCACCGTAAACGCTGGTGTAGGTGATTGTAATATCAGGATAACGGACAAAACCGTCCATGATAATATCCATTTCAGTATTTGCGCCAACACTTCTGTAATAATCAGTTTCCTTCAAAGTGTAGGTGCCGCAAATAACGATGGTTGCATCCTTACCGGAAGCAATGATTTCTTCCCATGCCCGGTAAAGCGGAGCATTTGCATAAGTTGCAGATCCGGTTCCTCTTGCCAGGGGAGCATCGGGAGTTCTGCCGTCGCCAGTACCGCCGTCGGCAATGAAGATAACGATAGGCATGTCGAAGGTAAAGCTATCATCTGCAATAGCGACAACTCTATTGCGAGTTGCTTCATCCAAGCCGTTCAGATCCAGCTCGGCATAAGCAGGAGCGTTGTAGCCGGAAGCGATGCCATCAGCCACTGCGATACCGTCGCAGGCAGAGAAGTCGCCGCCGGAGATGTTAATGTATACGGAGCTGTCGGTGTCGGTGAAACCAACCCCTGCGCCGTAAACGCTGCCCTTAACACTACCGCCGGAAATGTTGATCTCCACATCACCGGAAGTGCCGATGGAATAGCCATCGCCAACAACATTGCCCAGAACAGTACCGCTGATAATGTTGATGGTTGCATTGCCGGCATGGGAATAGGTGCCGTCGCTCAGGCCGTAGATAGAACCGACGCAGTTGTATTCACCGTCGCCGATGTTCAGGGTGATGTTGGTGTCACCGGCGCCGGAAGCATTGGATCTGCTGCCGCCGATGATGCGGAAGTTGGCTGCGTTGTTAATGAATCGGGTGTCGCTGCCCAGGTACAGATCGCAGCAGCTGCCGCCCAGATCGGAAATGTTGCGGTCAGAGCTTCTGCTCTCGTTGGAGAAGTTAATGTTCTCAGTTACGGTAGCAGTGGGGAACATCAGGTGGGAGTGCTGAGTCAGGGTAAACTGAGCGCCAACAAGACGATAGTCGTTGTTCTTGTAAACGCTGGTGTAAGTAATGGTAATATCGGGGTTCAGAGCGCCCAGATACTTCATATCGGCATTGGTCCAGCCGGTTTCCATGTAGCACATGGAGTCGTCGATGGTGTACTCACCGCAGACAACGATAGTACCGCCGCCGGCAGCAATACACTTTTCCCAAGCCCGATAAAGAGCGGTATTCATCAGTGCATTGACGTTGCCGTTTGCGTAGTTGGCGGAGGTTGCAATATCGCCCATGGGGCTTTCTGCAGAAGTGCCGTCGCCGGTGCCGCCGTCCTTAATGAAGACAACCAGAGGCTCTTTCTTGGTGCTAAAGCCGGATGCCTTGGAGGATACAGCGTTGGCAACAGAGGCGCTGGCGCCGCTCAGGTCCAGAACAGCAGTGGCAGGCGCATACTTATCGCTGTAAATCGAACCGTCAGTGGGCATAACCTTAACCCAGTTGCTGAAGGTACCGCCGGTAACCTTAACGGTCACCTCGCCGTCGGTATCGCTGAAGCCGCCGGTCACACCGTAAACATTGTTCTTGATAACGCCGCCTGCAATGGTAATGTTGACATTGCCGGTCAGGCCGTTTTGCTCATCAATCTTGCTGTCGCCGGCGACAATGCCAAGGATGGTGCCGGACTTAATCACAATGTTGGAATCGCCGGTATGTGCGTTGCCACCATTGCTCAGGCCGTAAATATCGCCGATAGCATTCTCATCGCCGATATCCACAGTCACATTGGTAGTACCGCTGGAAGAAGCGTTGCTGCGGCTGCCACCGAAGATCGTGAAGGTGGTGGGCTGATTGAAGGTAGTATCCTTTCCGAGATACATACCGAAATGGTTGCCGCACAGCATGGTGGTATCAGCGGTTCTGTTGGCGCTGACAAAATCAATGCTTTCGGTCTTTGTTTCAGTGGGGAAGGACAGCTGAGCCTTGCCCTCCAGACGGATGCAGGCACCGTCCTTGCGGTAGTCCTTGCCGCCAAACACGCTGGTATAGGTGATGGAAACATTGCCATTCATGCCGTCCTGGTAGTTGAAATCAGCATTGCTCCAGGAGCTGCTGCCAACATAGCAGTTGGCATCAGTAATGGTATAATCGCCACAGATAACGATGGTTGCGCTGTTAACGCCTGCATTAATAACCTTCTTCCATGCCTGATACAGGGCAGTATTCTTCTGGTTATATACGCCGGTAGCGCCAGCGGTAACAACGGAAGTAGGCTTCAGGGCATTTTCGTAGCTGCTGCCGTCGCCGGTACCGGAGCCAACATTGTCCTTGACGAAAACGACCATGTCGGTTTCCTTGGTAAAGTCCTTCTGGAAAACAACAGTTTCCCGTACTCTGTAGCCGGACTGAGCTGTAATGGTCAGTGTGTAGTCACCGGCAGGAACAGAGCCAAGATTCAAACTGTTGGCCAGAGAAGTAAAGGAATATCTCTTTGCAGCAACGGTGGCGTTGAAGGAAGCGGGATAATCAACAGCGGAAGCGACAACAGTGCCGTTGGCGTTGGTGACCTTAGCCTTGATGCTCTTCAGGAAGTAGTTGCTGGTAAGATTACCCTTCAGATTGCAGGTAATCAGATCCTCAGAGGTAGAGGCGCCGGTAAGGTTATACTCAACAGAAGGAGACTTGTCGTCCAACAAAGCCTGGCAAGTAACAGGCAGGTATCCTCTGCTCCAGAGTTCCTTATAGGTATAAGTAAGATTGCGCCAGCTAGTCTTATAACCATCGGAGGAGTCGCTCAAATAGCTATTCTGCTCAAGAACAACAACTTTACTGCTGTCTGCGTTGATGGTAGTGCCGGAAGAATACACAACGGTATTGCTGACAACCATAAAGGAGTGACCGTCAACGCCTTCATTGTAAACCACAAGGGCATCACCCATTTTAAGTTGAGCGTAGGCAGCCAAAACCTTAGTACTGCCATTACGGGTTTTAACATCTTTGGTGTTAGGATTGGCAAGGGAATAGTCGCTCCAATCCATTCCGCCCAGCGCAAGAACACCCTGGCCTAAAACAGGGTTCAAGTCTTTGCTGGAGTCAAAACGGATGTTAGGATCAATCGTCTGCCAGGCATGACGAATAGAGGTAGCGCAGGAGTTACCAGGTGCACTATCCCAGCTAGTAGAAGCGGGAGTAAAGGTACCATTGGACAAATAGCCCTGGAACCGCTCAAGGCTGGACTGAGCGTTGTTATAAGGCATACCCTTATAAGTAGTGCCCTTAACATACTTCAAAGAAGCTTCGGCGCCAGCTTGACTAGAGTAGTCAATGGTAACACCGGCAGTCCACTTGATGCTTGCCATGGTGCTCATGTAATCGTAAGCAGCCTGACGGGCACCGGAATCATAAGTAGCGGCAGTAGCCGTGGGAGCGGAGACTCCGATAATGGATGCAACAACGGCCAACAAGACCACTGCAACCAAAACGGAATACAAGGGTATTCTTCTTTTGCTGGATGATACTGTACGTTTCATGGATATTCCCCTTTGCACAGAATTTTGCTTGCCGGAATCAGATGTTGAATTTCGCCTAAACTGACTTCCGTCAAAGCAATACAGTTCGCAAGAGATACTTGCACTCATACTAGCTTATTATAGACCAACAACCATGTTTTGTCAACCGCAAGTACAAATTTTGTTCACACTTTTCGAACACCTTATAACCCCCATCAAACATCACCACTCCCCTATTTAATATAGAAAAAGGCTGCCGGGAAAATCCCGGCAGCCTTGCCGTATTAGGTTTTAAGTGCAATCTAAAAGATTACTGAACCTTCTTCTTGGAAACGATCAGAGCGTAAGCTGCTACGAAGCAAACAGCCATCAGGATGATAGCGGGGATCAGAGCAGCATTGTCGCCGGTGCCGGGCATTACAGCGTTGGGATCGGGCTCAACGATGGTAACACCGGCAGGAGCCTTAGCCTTGACCAGCTGATAAAGATCGTCGGTAGCATAGGTGCAGTCGATCTTGAAGTTTGCAGGAGCGCTGCGGCTGCATTCGGTGCCCTTAGCCAGGATACCGGTGCAATCAGTGAGGTCGCCGCCTGCAATCATGATGCTAACCTTCTTGGTGGAGTCAGCAGCAAAGCCGTTGTTGGTAGCTGCGATTTCGCCCTTGATAATACCGCCCAGAACCTTGATGTTCATGTTGGCGTTGGTCAGCTTGGTGGGATCGCCGCCCCAGGAGTCGCCGATGATGGGGCCAGTGAAGGTACCACTTCTCAGGGTGATGTTGGCATCAGCAACGGGAGCGTGAGACAGCATACCAATGATACCATAGATGTGGCCGATTTCGTTCTCATTGCCGATATCGACAACGATGTCGGTTCTGTCGCAATTGTGGAGCTCGTTGGTGGTAACACCGATGCCGTTGCCGTTACGGAAACCGCCTACGATGTAGGGCAGTTCGCCGGCGCTATTGGGCAGGAACTTGGTGCCGGTTGCCAGAGTCAGGGGGCAGAAGCCACCAGCAATCCAGGTATGACGACCTTCAACAGCACTGATGGAGCCCTGGAAGGTGATGTTCTTGGTGTAGGTTGCGGTGGGGAAGGTCAGGCAAGCCTTGCCCTTGAAGATGACCTTAGCATCAGCAGTCTGACGATAGTCAACGCCGTCGTAAACGCTGGTGTACAGGATGCTGACGTCACGATTCTGGAACCACTCGTTCATGATGATGTCCATATCGCCAGCACGAGCCTGGGGATTGCTGTGCTTCTCTTCCAGAGTGTAGGGGCCACAAACAACGACGATACCGCCGGTGTTCTTCAGTTTTTCCCAAGCCTTGTACAGAGCTGCATTCTGGTAAGCGTAGTCGCCGTCGCCGCCGAAGCCCATAGCGTTGGCAGCGGAGGAGCCGTCGCCAGTGCCGCCGTCCTTGATGTAGACAACGGGCAGGCCCTTCAGGGTGTCCTCAATGGGCTTGGTGGGAGCCAGAGTAGCAGGGACTCTGGTGGGAGCCTGAGTAGCAGCAGTGGTGCCGGCAGTGGTGCCAGCGGTGGTGCCAGCAGTGGTGCCAGCAGTGGTGCCAGCGGTGGTACCAGCGGTGGTGCCAGTGGTCTGCTGAGCAGGAGCGATGGGATCGCCGTCCAGATACTTCCCGCAAACGACTTCATAAACTGCCTGAGAAGCGTTGGAGCAGTCAACAGTCAGCTTAGGAGCTTCGTGAAGGGTGGTGGAAGCGGGGTTCTTGCCAACGATGCCGAGGCAGTTGGTCAGGTCGCCGCCGGAAATGGTAATGGTAACGGGCTTGTTTTCAGTAGCGAAGCCACTGTTGGTAGCAGCAATCCGGCCCAAGATAGTGCCGCCTTCGATGGTGATGGCTACATCGCCGGTGTTACCGGCATTGGCAAAGCCACCCCACATATCGCCAGCGATGGATCTAACAGTACCGCTCTTGACGATAATGTTGGAGTTAGCAGCAGCAGCGTGAGAGCCCATGCCCAGAACGCCGTACAGCTCGCCCATTTCATTGCCTTCGCCCAGGTCAACAGTGACCTTGGTCCAGTCGCGCTGGATCTTGTTGCCGTTAGCAATCTGCTGGTTGTGAGTTACGCCGCCGTAAGCGTTGCCGCCATGGCGATAGCCGCCAACGACCATGGGAAGCTCGGTAGCAGCGCCTGCAGAGGGCAGGAAGTTGGTGCCGTTGCCCAGGTACAGCTCACAGAAGCCGGCAGCGATCCAGCAGTGACGGCCGGACTGCAGGTTCTGGTTGCCCTGGATGGTCAGGTTTTCGGTCTTGGTGGTGGTGGGGAAGGTCAGAGTGGCCTTGCCGCCAAAGGTCAGCTTAGCACCGTTGGTTTCACGGTAGTCAACACCGTTCCACTTGGAGGTGTAAGTGATGGTGATCTCACGATGCTGCTCGAACTCGTAGTAGGTCACATCGTAGTCACCCTTGACGGGGAGATGGGAATCAGCGTCTTCAATGGTGTAAGTATCGGTGAAAACGATGACAGCCTCAGTCTTGCCGGAAGCAAAAATCTGAGACCAGGCGCGGTACAGGGGAGCATTCATGTACTCGTCCAGTTCGTCGCCTACGCCCAAGGGGGAGCTTGCGCTGGTGCCGTCGCCGTCGACAGCTTCATCAGAGCCCAGGTAAATGACCAGAGGATCACTTACAGGATCAGCAGATGCAGTTACACCCAGGAAGGATGCAACCATTGCCAGCACCAGAAGGGGAATGAGAATCTTCTTAAAAGTCTTCATTATTTCTTCTCCTTACATTGGTTTTTATAATTTCGCTTTTAAGCATTTTTATTATAACCCTACCATTCTCACTTGTCAACAACAAACTGGAAAAATATTGGCTCTAATTTGGCTTTTTTTACATATAAAAATCCGGCAGCGATTACTCGCTGCCGGATTCATTAAATCAATCCCAGATTAAACTTCGGGCATGGTAACATAGTTGCCGGAGCCTTCCTCCGCACCAACGTTAACATCCAGAATGGACTCAGTGGCAAGCTTTAACACTTCCACTTCAGGTGCAACAAATTTCTTCATAGCGGTGTCCTCCTGTGATTACTGTGCAATTGCACCGTTCACCCAGGTTTCACCATAGAACACAACGCCAGTGTCAGTTTCGACCATGGGCTGAATCTCAACGGTAGCGCCGTCAATGCCCAGCTCAGCATAGTTGGTCAGAGAGAAGGTGTAGTTACCGCCGCCTTCAACGACAGCAAAGTCAGCATCGCTGAAGTAGAAGTTCTGAACTGCTTCGTTGTTGCCAACCATCCATCTGAGCTGAACAGCAACCTTCACGCCGTTGTCAGCAGCTGCGGTGCCGATAACATCACGGGCGGACTGTGCCAGAGCATGCTCAAACTTGAAGCTGATTTCAGTTTCGCTGATGGTCATGCCAAAGCCGTCGGTGTTCAGGCCAACGGTGCTGAGCTTGTAGCAGCTGTTGGTGGCATCCCAATAAGGCAGGAAGCTGTTGCCGGCATCGTTGGTGTAAATAGTCTCGTCCAGGATCAGGTTGCCCTGAGGAACAACGATCTTGGAGGAAGCAGTGCTGCCGTAAATACCGCTGCCGGCCAGGCCGATAACTGCATTGGCAGTCAGGGTGTTTCCGTTCACGTCCAGGGCAACACCCTTAGGAATCACAACATTGGTCTCGGTTGCAGATGCGTACATCTGAATGGTTTCGCCGCTGTTTGCAGCTGCACATGCTTCAGCAATGGTCTTGTACCGAGTGCCGGTAGTGGTGTTCTGGAAGGGAGAAGGAGCAGTAACATAACCGCTCAGACCCTGACGACCAGCACAGGTCTTAACTGCGAGATAAACCTCGTTATCACAGTTGGTGCAGTCGATTACGAAGGTAGCAGCGCCAGCGTTGGTCGCGGTGTCGCCGCCCTTGCGGTTGTAGATAGAGTAATTGGTGTTAAAGGTACCACCAGTAACGGTGATGGTGCCAGTCTCGGTGTTGCTGGCAGCATAGCCAGTGCTTACAAGCGCAACGCCTTTGTTAATGTTACCGCCGGAGATGTTGATATGAATTTTACCGGTAGTGGCCAAGCCGCCAGATACGTTATCGCCACAAATCAAGCCATTTACATTACCACTCTTAATGTTGATGAATGTTTCAGCCTGATGGCCCACTGCATCAGCAGCTACACCCCAACCACCATAAATCGGGCCAACGTTGTTTCCTTCGCCAACATCTACAGTAATATTGGATGTGGTCGTGTCATATCTTGTAGCCGAACCATCATAGAAACCACGATATCTGAAAACACCCAGAACGGTCGGGTAATTATTGTTTCCATCTTTAAGGAAGTTAGTGCCCTGACCCAAAGTCATGCTTCTGCCGCCCGCAGAAATGTAGTTGTCACGGCCGTCTGCCTGAGTAGAACCCTGAATGGTAATATTCTCAGTAACGGTGGCGGTGGGCATGTTCAAACATGTCGCGCCGTCAAAGCGGATTTTCGCGCCGTTTGTGGCACGGTAGTCAACGCCACCGTAAACGCTGGTATAAGTAATGGTCTTGTTGGCAAATGTCCAGGCATAGCTGCTGCCGTTGTAGGTGTAGACGACTTCTGCATCACCAGAAGTCACGGCGCCATGTGCCTGCTCAATTACATATTCATCAGTGAAGACGATAACAGCGTTGGTATAGCTGCCTCTGATGATCTTATCCCAAGCCTGGTACAGAGGAGCATTCTGGAAGGTCTTGGTAGTAGCGGTGCCTGCGGCCAGAGGGGAGGCAGCGCTGGTGCCGTCACCGGTAGCGGTATTGGTACCCAGAT
>JAFTMB010000055.1 GCA_017452605.1 Oscillospiraceae bacterium | reverse complement strand
GTCTGGTCGTGGGTAACATAGATAAAGGTGGTATCAATACGCTCACGCATCTTGATGATCTCAGCGCGCATCTGGTTACGCAGATTGGCGTCCAGGTTGGAGAGGGGCTCGTCCATCAGCATAACCTGAGGATCACGGACGATAGCGCGGCCGATAGCAACACGCTGACGCTGACCGCCGGACAGAGCCTTGGGCTTACGGCCCAGGTACTGGGTGATGTCCAGGATTTCGGCAGCCTGCTTAACAGCCTTGTCAATCTCATCCTTGGGAGTGTGACGCAGCTTCAGAGCGAAAGCCATGTTGTCATAAACAGTCATGTGGGGGTACAGAGCGTAGTTCTGGAAGACCATTGCGATGTCGCGGTCCTTGGGGGCCACGTCATTGACCAGGCGGTCGCCGATGTACAGCTCGCCGTCGCTGATTTCTTCCAGACCGGCGATCATACGCAGAGTGGTGGACTTACCACAGCCGGAAGGACCAACCAGAACGACAAATTCCTTGTCAGCGATTTCCAGGCTGAATTCCTGGACAGCAACAACGCCTTCTTCGGTGATCTGAAGGTTAACCTTCTTCTCTTCAGGCTCGTCGCCCTTCTTTTTCTTCTTGGCCTTCTTTTCGTCGTCGCCGCTAAAGGGGTAGACTTTCTTGATGTTCTTCAGGGTTAAGCTTGCCATAATTTTCTGACTCTAAGCACACCGACTCCTCGGATATGCTCTCGTATACCGCCGGGTAAAACAGCGGCAACATTACGACAGGTCTCCACACTGCCGCACCGTGAGCCTAACGGTTTTTATCCTCCTTTTAATTGATGAACCATACCTATTATGGTGGAGTAGGCATAATCCACCTGGATAGAAAAATTATACCACACCTGTCAATACCGTGCAATGGTGGTTTCTTACAGTTTTTGTCGGGGAAAATTGGTTATTTTGCCCGATTCACTTCAGTTCATACCGGTCATGGGTAATCTGCAGCCGGCTGGAGTAATATACCGCCATGGCGTCACTCAAATACTTGACGTCCTTTACGCCTGCGGTTTCATAGCTTGAATGCATGGCAAACTGAGCAAGGCCGATGTCCGCCGTCAGCACCGATACCTGAGAAAGGGAGATATTTCCCAATGTGCTGCCGCCGGGAAGGTCTGCCCGGTTGCAATAGGTCTGCACCGGCACGCCCGCCTTTTGGCAGATGCTGCGGAATATGGCGGCAGATGCGCCGTCTGTGCAGTAGCGCTGATTGGCGTTAAACTTCAGCACCACGCCGCCGCCTGCCACCGGAGCATTGAGGGCGTCGGCGTATTCCGGGTGATTGGGGTGAACGGCATGGGCGTTGTCCGCCGACACCATAAAGGAATGGCTGAGCATAATCTTCTTGTCCAGGGAAAGGGCCTGACAAATCCGGGATACGGCACTCTCCAGCAGCCGGGATGCTGCGCCCTGCAAGGAGGCGGAACCCACTTCCTCGCTGTCAAATACGCACAGCACGGGAATGCTGTCGGTTTCTTCTGCGTTTAAGTAACCCTGGGTGCAGCACCAGGCGCATTCCAAATCATCCAGCGCGGGAGCGGAAATAAATTCATTGTCCACGCCCCAAACCGATGCCTTCTGCCGGACATACAGATACAAATCATGGCCTAAAACTTTTCCGCCTGCAGCCTTGGAAAGCAGCTTATCCAGCTTGCCCTTGGCGTTTTTGCCTCCCATTAAGGGAAGCAGGTCAACCGCGGGATTCCACTTATAGCCATCGTTTACGGTTCTGTTCATGTGGATTGCCACATTGGGAATCAGCAGCAAATCCCGGTCGATGTCCACCAGGCGGCTTTCAATGCCCTTTTCCGTTTCCACCAGCGCCCGGCCTGCAATGGAAAGAGGTCTGTCCAGCCAGGTGGCCATAATCATGCCGCCGTATTTTTCCGTAGCCAAGCGGGTGTACGCCCCTGTCATCTCGCCGTTTTCTTTCACCTTAAAGGTAGGGCGGTCAGAGTGGCTGGCACTGAACATAAAGCCTGCAGGCTTTCCCTGAGGCACCCGGAAGGAAATCAAGGCTGTGCCACCCCGGGTCAGATAATACTTTCCTCCCGCGATTAAGCTCCAGCTTTCCCCCTCTTCCAGACGGGTGTAGCCTGCGTTTTCCAGCTCTTTCACCAAGAGGGCGGTTGCGTGATATACGCTGTGGGCCGCATTTAAAAAGGTTACCAGTTCTTTTACTTGCTTATCCATAATCATTCCTCCACCAGCTTGCAGAACAGGTCAATTTGGTCTGCAATGGTCTGTAAGGCATCGAGCCAGAACTGCTTGTCTGTCAGGTCAATGTCTGCCACCTTGGCGGTATCTTCCACCGTTGCCACGGAAGTGGTGTGCAGCAGCTTCTTGTACTTGGGTACGAAAGCCGCGCCCTCCTTTTCATACTGGGCATAGAGGCCCCGGGCGAACAGGCCGCCAAAGGCATAAGGGAAATTGTAGAAGGTAGGGCCGTAATAATGGCTCTTGCAAATCCACATGTAAGGATGCAGGCAGCTGTGGTCTAAGCCGTCGCCGTAGGATTGCTTTTGGGCGGTTAACATAAAATCGCTGAGGGTATCGGCGTTCATAAACTGCTCTTCCCGGTTTTCAAACACCATGGCCTCAAAACGGTAGCGGGAGAAAATATCGCAGATGATTTGGGTGGCATCCTGGAGCTGGGATTCAATCAGCGCCAGCTTTTCCTGCTTGTCATTTGCCGCGGCAATGGCAGCGTTCATAACCACGCACTCATTAAAAGTGGATGCGGTTTCCGCCACCGGCATGGAGTAATCCTTGTTCAGCGGCCGGTGGCTGCTGACGCACTGGCTGTGGAAAGCGTGACCCAGCTCGTGGGCAAGGGTGACCACATCGGAAAACGTTCCGTCAAAATTGGTCAAAATCCGGCTTTCGTTCAGTTTTTCCACATCCGCGCAGAACGCGCCGCCCCGCTTTCCGTCCCGGGGATAGAAGTCGATCCAGGCTTCGTCAAAGGCCCGCTTAACCATGGCGGTCATCTCATCATCAAAAGTGGAAAACTGCTTCAGAAGGTATTCCTTGGCATCCTCTGTGGTAAAGGAAGTGGAAGCCTTTCCCATGGGGGCAAACAGATCGTACCAGGGCAGACCGTTTTCGTGACCCAGCGCCTTGGCCTTTGCCTTAAGGTACTGCCAGAACTTGGGGCTGTACTCCTCCATGGCGCTGAGCATGACTTCCAGAGTTTCCTTTTTCATCTGGGAGTGCTTCAGTGTCCGGGCGAGGGGACTTTCATAGCCACGCAGCTGGCAATCGGAAATGGTTTCCAGCTTAATGGCGTTCAGGGCGTGGGCAACCGGCTCTTTGATGGCCTCATAGCAGGCAAGCTCAGCTTCATAAGCATCCTTTCGCACCTGGGGGTCCGGGTCATAGGCGAGATTTCTGATGGAAGAAAGATTGGTCACCGCCCCCCGATAGGAAACCGGCACAGTGCTGGTCAGATACCCCTGCAGCTCGCTCCATGCCTCACTGCCGGACATTTCCAACTTCGCCACTGCTGCCTCGGCGGCGCTGCTGAGCTGGTACTTGGCAGAGTCCAGCTTGTTGGCAAAGAGGAATTCGTAGTCCTTCAAAAACTCGTCGCCGTGAACCATCTCCATGAGATTGGGGATTTTCACCGCCCACTCATTGAACAGGGCCAGAGGCGCGGCCGCTTCGCTGTAAATGGCCATAATCTGACCCATGTAGGAATTGGGCTGCGGGTCTTTGGAGTCGGTAGCGCCCCGCAGGCTGGCATAGCCGGCAAGGTCATTTGCGCAGCTGAGCTGCTCCTGCAAATCAATGCCCCGGCGCAGTCCCTCCAAAGGCTCCATGGTTTCCAGTTCCCCGGCAAACGCAGTCAAATCTACCACCAGGTTTTTCAGCTTGTTCATGTCCTGCAAAAAGGCAGGATCGTCAAAGCCTTTGTATAGCCGATCTAAATCCCAAACTTCATTCATGGTCACTTTCTCCTTAGTCAGTAAAGATGAGTGTATTTTACAACAGAGTTTTGTTTCCGTCAAGAACCCGGACAGCTTGTCGACGGATTGTCGTTTTGTGTCGATTTGTTGCATTTTTGTCTCATTTTAACCGTTTTCTGCCGTTTTGTGACGAACGATTGTTTTATATTCTTCCTTGCAAAAAGCGGCGGCGTATGCTAAATTATATTTGTCGCACCGCTGCTGCAGTCAGCGGAAGTTAGGGGAATTTGAAATGTTAGGAGAGGAAATCATGGATAATCAAACAAGCGTATTTATCGCTGACAGTGCCGAAGATTTTTGCCACTGTTTGTCTGCAGCGTTAAAAGAAACTTCCGGGTTCAAAGTAATCGGTACGGCTGGTGACGGGGAGCAAACCATCCGTTTGGTGCAGCAGCTGAAACCCCAGGTTCTGGTGCTGGATCTGATGCTGAGCAAGCAGGACGGCATCAGTGTGCTGAAAGCGCTGTCTTCTATGGAAAACCGGCCGGTGACTCTGGCTACCTCCGGCTTTATTACGGATTATGTGGCCGCTGCCGCCGCCAATCTTGGGGCAAGATATTTGATGCTGAAGCCTTGTGATATGTCCGCTCTGGTGGAACGGCTGGAAGAAATCCGCGGTGGGGAGAACCGGCGGATCATTCCCATGACCCGCCCGGACAAAACCAGTATTGAATCTCTGGTTACCAATGTGATTCACGAAATCGGCGTTCCCGCACACATCAAGGGCTACCAGTACCTGCGGGAGGCTATCATCATCGCCATTGGGGATATGGACGTGATCAACGCCATTACCAAGGTGCTCTACCCCCAGGTAGCCAAGACCTTCCAGACCACGCCCAGCCGTGTGGAGCGGGCCATCCGCCACGCCATCGAAGTGGCATGGGACCGGGGCGATTTGGATACATTACAGCGCTTTTTTGGATATACTGTCAGCAATACCAAGGGCAAGCCTACCAACTCAGAGTTCATCGCCCTGATCGCAGACAAGCTGCAGCTGCAGCTGAAAGGGGCAGACGCCGCCCATCTGTAATTGTCAAATATTTCCTCCGCAGAGTTTCTGCGGAGGTTTTTTTAGCCAATGGAGCAATTTTTTAACAGTTTGGGGAATTTTTACGGATTTATTATCATTGACAGTCATCTGGCTACCCATTATAATTAAAATCAGTGAAGTAGGGCGTATCGCCCGGGTAAAACCCTTAAGTAAACATTTTCCCCAGGAGGTAATGGAAATATGGATGTTTTAGCAAGACTTGCTGGCGCAGGCGTTGTGCCTGTTGTTGTTTTGGACAACGCCGCAGACGCTGTCCCCACCGCCAAGGCTATGCTGGACGGCGGTATTGATGTCATGGAAATCACGTTCCGCACCGCCGCCGCTCCCGACAGCATCAAGGCAGTTGCAGACAATTGCCCGGATATGCTGGTTGGCGCAGGCACCATTTTGAATCTGGAGCAGTGCAAGCTGGCTGTACAGATGGGCGCCAAGTTCATCGTATCCCCCGGCTTTGACGCTCAGGTAGTCGGCTGGTGCATTGAAAACGGCATTGCCGTCACTCCCGGCTGTGTTACTCCCACGGAAATCACCGCAGCTGTGAACATGGGCTTAAAGGTGGTTAAGTTCTTCCCCGCCAATGTTTACGGCGGCCTGAATGCCATGAAGAATCTATCCGCACCCTTTGTGGGCGTAAAGTTTATGCCCACCGGCGGCGTCAACGCAGGCAACCTGCGCGAATACATTGACGCGCCCTTTATCCATGCCGTAGGCGGCAGCTGGGTCTGCCCCAAGGCTGACATTGCCGCAGGCAATTTTGAGAAGATCACCCAGCTTTGCGCCGAGGCCCGTCAGGCTGCTTTCGGCTGATTGAAACAAAAAAGGAAGGTACGCAATTATGTCCAGAGTTATCACTTTCGGCGAGCTGATGCTTCGCCTTCAGCCTTATAACTATGAGCGCTTTGTCCAGTGTGACCATGTGGAGTTCACCTTTGGCGGCGGCGAAGCCAATGTGGCCGTTTCCCTTGCCAATTACGGCATGGACGCCGCTTTTGTCACCAAGCTCCCTGCTCACGCCATCGGCCAGTCCGCTGTCAATTCCCTGCGCCGCTACGGCGTTGACACCTCCCTGATCACCCGGGGCGGCAACCGGGTTGGCATCTACTTCAACGAAAAGGGCGCTTCCCAGCGTGGCAGCGTTTGCATCTACGATCGGGCCCATTCCGCCATTTCCGAAGCCAGCCGGGAGGATTTCGACTGGGATCAGATTTTTGACGGCGCCGATTGGTTCCACTTCACCGGCATTACCCCCGCTTTGGGCGGCAATCTGGTGGAAATCTGCAAGGATGCCTGCAAGGCTGCCAAGACCCGGGGTATTAAGATCTCCTGCGACTTAAACTACCGCGGCAAGCTCTGGACCCGTGACCAGGCCCGCTCCGCCATGACCGAGCTGTGCCAGTATGTTGACGTGTGCATCTCCAACGAAGAAGACGCCAAGGACGTATTCGGTATCGAGGCAGAAGCCACCGACATTTACGGCGGCAACCTGAACCACGAGGGCTACAAGTCCGTCGCCAAGCAGCTGGCTGACAAGTTTGGCTTTGAGATGGTTGCCATCACCCTGCGGGAATCCCATTCCGCTTTCGACAACGGCTGGAGCGCCATGCTTTATAATGTTGCCAAGAACGAATACTGCTTCTCCAAGAAGTATAACCTGCACATCATCGACCGGGTTGGCGGCGGCGACAGCTTTGGCGGCGGCCTGATTTACTCTGTGCTCAGCGGCAAGGACACCCAGGCAGCTGTGGAATTCGCCGTTGCCGCATCCGCGCTGAAGCACTCCATTGAGGGTGACTACAACATGGTCACCGTAGCAGAGGTTGAAAAGCTGGCTGGCGGCGATGGCTCCGGCCGTATTCAAAGATAAGGAGGACACACCTATGGCAAACGAAGAAATCCTGGAGCAGCAGGAAGAGGAAGCTACCATCCTGACTCTGACCGATGAAGACGGCGTAAGCACCGATTTTGAGTACCTGGACAGCGTGGAGTACGAAGGTAAGGAATACCTGGTGCTGATGCCCGCCGAGGAAGAGGCAAACGAGATTGTTATCTTGGAAATCGAGCCCGTTGACGAGGAAAACGAAAACTATCTGCCCGTCATGGACGAAAAGGTTCTGAATGCTGTTTACGGCATTTTCAAAGAGCGCTACAAAGATGTTCTGACCTTTGAAGACTAATGATGAAAAACGCGTCGGCAATGCCGACGCGTTTTTTTATTCTGTTTTGGTTTTGAACTGCAGCTCCTGATTTTGAATGGTCACCTTGGTGCCGGGTTCTACCGATTTTGTAATAAAGGCGCTGGAGCCGATGACGCAGCCTTTTCCAATGACGGTGTCGCCGCCCAAAATAGAGGCGTTGGCGTAAATGGTCACATCGTCAGAAATGGTGGGATGGCGCTTGATGCCCCGCAGGCTTTGACCGCCCCGGGTAGAAAGTCCGCCCAGGGTAACACCCTGATAAATCTTCACCCGCTGACCAATCACTGTGGTTTCGCCGATGACGATGCCAGTGCCGTGGTCAATGAAAAAATAATCCCCGATTGTCGCGCCGGGGTGAATGTCAATTCCCGTGGCGCTGTGGGCATATTCCGTCATCATCCGGGGCAACATAGGAACGCCCAAAGTATAAAGCTCATGGGCAAGGCGGTACACCGTAATGGCGTAAAGGCCGGGATAGGAGCAGATGATTTCTTCCATGCTTTTTGCCGCCGGGTCACCGTCGAAAGCCGCCTGCAAATCCGTTTGCAGCAGCGCCCGAACCTGAGGAATCCGATTCAGAAACGCCAGAGAAAGGGCCTGACCCTTTTCTTCGTCCCCGATTGCCAGAGAAATCTGGCGGCTCAGGTTAAACATCACATCTTCTATGAGCACCGACAAATTGTGCTTGGCGTTATAGATATTGTAATTTTTCTCCCGAAAATAGCCGGGGTACATCAGCCTTCTTAATTTGTCCAGAATGTCCGCCACCGCATCCTTGTCAGGATGCCGGAAAGGCTCAATCCGGTCAATTTCCCTGCCGTGAGCGTAATCAGCCAAAATGGCATCCACCACAGCTTCGATTTTTTGTTCCTGAGGCATAGCGCTCCCCCCTTTTTTCGGTTATATCACACAGAAAAAGGAAAGTCAATCGACTCTTCGGAAGTTGACAGTTTTTCCTTAAGAATCTATAATAGAAGAAAATGACGAGGAGGGATTCCTATGCCCAATGTTCATCACAGCCTGGAAACCATGATTGGCCGCACCCCCATGCTGGAGCTAAAGTGCGAAAACGCTAAGGTTTTAGCCAAGCTGGAATGCCTGAATCCCGGCGGCTCTGTAAAAGACCGGGCGGCGCTTTTCATGCTGAAGGATGCCCGGGAGCGGGGTATTTTAACCGGGGACAGCGTAATCATTGAGCCCACCTCCGGCAACACCGGCATCGGTCTTTGCGCCATCGCCGCCGCATGGGGATTAAAATGCGTCATCGTCATGCCCGACTCCATGAGCGTGGAGCGGCAGCTGCTGATGAAGGCTTACGGCGCTCAGGTGGTGCTGACCCCCGGCGCCAAGGGCATGGCAGGTGCCATTGCCGCCGCCCGGGAATTGGCGGAGAAAACGCCCCACAGCTTTATTCCTCAGCAATTTGAAAACAAGGCAAACGCCACCGCCCACGAGGCTACCACCGGCCCGGAAATCTGGGAAGACACCCAAGGAAATGTGGATATTTTTATCGCAGGCGTTGGCACCGGCGGCACTCTCACCGGCGTTTCTCATTATCTGAAAGGCAAAAACAGCGCTATCCAGGCCCTTGGGGTTGAGCCGGACGCCTCCCCCGTCCTTTCCGGCGGCGCAGCCGGGCCTCACGGACTGCAGGGCATCGGCGCAGGCTTTGTACCTCAGGTGCTGGACACCTCCGCGCTGGACGGCGTCATCCGGGTTCGTGACGAAGACGCCATACGCTGCGCCAAGGCCTTTGCCCGGGAATACGGCATGCTGGTGGGCATTTCCTCCGGCGCGGCCCTTTGGGCGGCCTACGAAACGGCGAAAAAGGCGGAAAACGCAGGAAAAACCATCGTCACCATTCTCCCCGACAGCGGCAGCCGGTATCTATCCTCCGGTCTTTTTGATGATTAAAAATTCCAGCATGATTTTCTTTCTTTCGGGCAAGCTAGACATGAGCTTGGAAAGAAGGAGGTAACAGCCATGAACTGCAACGCCAACAAGTGCATTGAATGCACTGTCAAGCAGTGCGCTTATCACTGCGAAAACGAGAACTTCTGCTCTCTGGACCGGATTCTGGTGGGTACGCACGAAGCAAACCCCACTATGGACCAGTGTACTGACTGCAAGTCCTTCCGCAAGAAGTAATCCCTTTGGGGCAGATACCAAGCTTACTTTGGTATCTGCCCTGCTTTTTCCCTTGACGAATGGTAAAAAAACGGATATGATAGCAAAAACCGGGCTGAAAACTGAAAAAGTTTCAGCTTTTGTTAAAAAAAGGTTTTGGCAATGTACATAATTATTTCACAACCTTACCTTATGCTGAAAGCATAGAATAATCCCACAATTTAGGAGGATTTTATGGAATACTTCGAAGAAAACGATTTTCTGGAAACAGAAGAATCCCCCGCAGCCCCGGAAAATACTGAATCCACCCCTGCAAAAAAGGCTTCTCCCTTTGCAGACTCTCCCTATGTTGTTTATGAAGAGCCTGCATCCAATGGCTCTGCCTGCCCCTCCCCCAAAAAAGAGAAGAAGCATGGCAATTTTGGTCGGGCTATCCTTAGCGGTCTGCTGATTTTGGCGCTGGTTGCAGGCAGCTGCGGCCTGACCGCTGTGGCGCTGAATGGCTACTGGCAGGCAGTCTACGAAGAGGAAACCGAGCGCCTGGAGGATGTAATTGACGACCTCCGGCAGGAGATTAAGGACAATTCCTACACCGGAAACGGCAACTCCATTTCCGGCACTCCCAACTATAGCGAAAACGGCCTGACTCCTGCCAAGATTTTTGCGGAAAACTACAAGAGCGTAGTCTACATTTCCGCCACCGTCAACCCCAGTACCCCCTGGGAAAGCACCTCTGCCTCCTCCGGCTCCGGATTTATTATTTCTAAGGACGGCTATATCGTCACCAATTACCATGTGGTGGAAAATGCCGCATCCTTGACCGTGGTCATTCACGACGGCGCAGAGTACTCCGCCACCTATGTCGGCGGCGACAGCGCCACGGATCTGGCTGTGATTAAGGTAGAAGCCACCGACCTGCAGACCGTGAAAATCGGCAGCAGCGACGATTTGATCGTGGGCGACCAGGTGGTTGCCATCGGCTACCCCGTGTTTGCCGAAGCCCCCACCCTTACCGTCGGCTATGTCAGCACCATTGACCGGGATGTGAACACCACCGGCGCATTGATGGACATGATTCAAACCGACGCCGCCATCAACCCCGGCAACTCCGGCGGCCCTCTGTTTAACATGAAGGGCGAGGTCGTCGGCATCACCGCCGCCAAGATTTCCGGCACCACCAATTCCGGCGCATCCATCGAGGGCATTGGCTTTGCCATTCCCATTGACGATGTGATTAAGAAGATTGAAGACCTGAGGGATATCGGCTATATCTCCGGCGCTTATCTGGGCGTCATGGTAAAAGACACCGATTCTTCCCTGTCCTACTACGGCATTCCCGCAGGCGCTTATGTCTCGGAGGTAACTCCCGGCTACTGCGCGGAGAAAGCCGGCATTAAAGCCAAGGACATCATCATCGCTCTTGGTAAATACGAAGTGGAGGGCCTGAACGATTTGACCAAGGCTCTGCAGAATTTCGAAGCCAAGGAAGAAACTGTGGTGACTGTATGGCGGGCAGGTCAGCAGCTGGAGCTGCCCATTACCCTGGACGAAAGACCTGCCGAAACTCCCTGATATATTCGATAAAAAGCCTGCTGAGCAATCAGCAGGCTTTTTTATGTCGAAAAATCTCGAATCGCCGTCCTTTTCTTTGGGGTGTGAGCGTGATATGCTTGAAACAACAAGATTCGGGAGGATTTGACATGGAGCAGCCACGCATACTGATTATAGACCCATCTTCAGATTGGAATGCCGCGCTGAAAAGTAAGCTTCAGGATAAGTACCGTGTCCGGACAGCCTGCAATGGCGAGGCTGGGTGGGAACTGATGCAGGGTTTTCTTCCTGACATGGTAATTTTGGATGTGATGCTTCCGGGAATGGACGGCATCAGCCTGCTGCGGCACTGCGCGATGCAGGGCATCACACCCATGGTGGTAGTCGCCACCCGGCTGTGCAGCGATTATGTTATTTCCACCCTCTCCCAGCTTGGGGTCAGCTACATCATTCCCAAGCCCTGCCTGCCGGAAAATGTAGCAGGCTGTCTGGAGCATATTCACGAGCTTTCTCCCATTTTGCAAAAGCAAAATCAGTCCCCGGAAATCGACCGGATTTTGCTGCGGCTGGGAATATCCCGCAAGCTCAGCGGCAGCAGGTATTTAACCCACGCCATTCGTTACTTTTCTCTCAACCCCGCCCAAATGCTGACCAAAGAGCTTTACGGCGCTGTGGGGCAGCAGTTTCACGCCTCTGCATCTCAGGTGGAGCGCTCCATCCGCACCGCCATCAGCCGGGCGTGGGAGAGCCGGGATGAGCGGGTATGGCAGCGCTACTTTCCCACCGGCGCCGACGGACTTGTCCGCCGCCCCACCAACGGCGAGTTTATTTCCCGGCTGGGTGAGTATTCTTTCGACGAAGATTGCGGAATAAATCCAAGCGCCATGTGATACACTTTCTTTAGTAAATCAAAGAAAGGGGCATGGGTATGGGTTCAAGAAAGTGGCTGATTGCCCTTTGCTGGATTTTGGCGGCGGTTTTGCTCCTGCTGATTTTTGCCACAGCCTACGCCCATCAGCTCCTTGGCCTGATTCAGCGGCCTGACGCCGACGCAACCCTTTCGCCGGAGCAGGTTGCCACCATGACCGACGAGCTCAGCTCCACCGCGGAAGACTATTCGGGAATCCCCCTGCATCCTACGGACATTACCTTCCCCTCCGATCTTGGCACCCTCCCCCAATCCCAGACTCAGGTTCGTATTTTGCTGGTGGGGCAGGACCGGCGCAGCGGAGAAACCCGGCAAAGGTCCGACTCTATGATTCTTTGCAGCATTGACACAAAGCATTCAGAAGTTTCCCTTATTTCCTTTCTTCGGGACACCTATGTTCCTATCCCCGGCTACCGCCCAAACCGGCTGAACGCGGCTTACCAGTGGGGCGGCTTTCCCCTGCTGAAAAACACCCTTGCCAGCAATTTCGGGGTTTCAGTTGACGCCTGCATTGAGGTGGATTTTTCCGGCTTTCAGAAAATTATCGACACGCTGGGCGGCGTTTCCATCTCATTAACGGACCAGGAAGCCAGACACCTGAACAACCGATACGGCTGGAATCTATCTTCCGGCAGCCAAAACCTCACCGGCGCCCAGGCCCTTGCCTATTCCCGTATTCGGGCAATCGGAAATGACTATGGCCGCGCTCAGCGACAGCGCAAGGTTTTGATTTCCCTGATAGAAAAGATAAAGCGCTCCGGCATGATGGACATTTTAGCCATCACCCGTCAGCTCCTGCCGCTGATTACCACAGACATGACCGACAGCCAGATTCTTTCCTATGTGAAAGACTTCTTCCCCATTCTATCCGAGTGCAATATCCGCACCGGGCAAATCCCCGCCCCCAACACCTTTCAGGAGGCTTATGTCAGCGGTATGGCCGTCCTTGTGCCGGATTTGGAGGCAAACCGCAAGGTTCTTTCCCAGCTTTTGGCCCTTGAGTAAACCGCGAAATTTATCGGAAAAGAGAAAATTTTTTGTAAACTCAGGGAAAAAAGCAAAATACCACTGGATTTTTGCAGTACAATGGAGTATGATGTAGGTTATGACCGGGTTTTGATCCCGTTTTATCGGAGGCATCATTACTATGGATAACGCATCATCCAAAAGCACAGCAGTTCTCTGGCAAAAGCTGGGGCTGAGCATTCTGTGCGCTGTTTTATTCGCTGTTTTGGTTCTTATGGTTTTTGCCACCGCGTTTGTCCACGATCTTGTGGATAAAATTAGCGTAGATAACGGCGGCGACCACATCGAAGGTACACTCTCTTCCAGCGAGATTGATGATATCATGAAAGACGAAACCGTTTCTTCCGACTACACCGGAGAAACCATGCACCCCACCGACGCTACCATTGAAACCCTTCCCCTGCAAATGATTGATAACCCCGATGTGATCAACATTATGCTGGTGGGTCAGGACCGCCGGCCGGGCGAAAGCCGCCAGCGTTCCGACTCCATGATTCTTTGTTCCCTGAACAAGAAAACCCACGCTTTTACCATGATTTCCTTCCTCCGGGACACCTATGTTACCATTCCGGAGCATCCAGCCCAGAAGATGAACGCCGCTTACGCCCTTGGCGGTATGTCACTGCTGACAGAAACCCTGGCAACCAACTTCGGCGTACACTTAGACGGCTGTATTGAAGTGGACTTCGGCGGCTTTACGAAAATCATTGATATGCTGGGCGGCGTGGATATTAACCTGACCCAGAAGGAAGCGGATTGGTTAAACAAGACAGAAGGTCACAACCTCTCCGCCGGCCTCAACCATTTCGACGGCGCGCTGGCCCTTTCCTACTCCCGTATCCGCAAGCTGGATATGGACGCCATGCGGGCCCAGCGGCAGCGCAAGGTGATCACCTCACTGATTAACGCCTATAAAGGCAACACCGTTTTCAGCATGATCACGTTGGCAGGCGACATTTTGGACACCGGCCTCATCAAAACGAACATGAGCAAATCTCAAATTCTCAGCTATGTGTCCTCCCTGTTCCCCCTGCTGTCTGACAGTAAAATCACCTCCAAGCAAATCCCCATCTCCGGCACCTACGAGGAAGTAGGCGTTCTGGGCAACATCAGAGATGTGAAGGTCATCAAAGACATGGATGCCAACCGCAAGCTCCTGCAGGAACTGCTGGGATAAATCACAAATACGAAAGCGCTGCTTCTTTCTTCAGAAGCAGCGCTTTTTTGTGAAACGGATTGCTGAAAAATGTCAAATTGCCAGGTCTTAAAAATGAGCAATAATCCACAAAACTTTCCAGTATTTGGAGATTGTTTTTATTGCAACATAAGAATTGACAATATTTGTCAGTGCATATATAATGGTTACCATTGAAAGCGAGGGATTGCTATGGAACTGACAAAAAGCGAAATGGAAATTATGGATGTCCTCTGGGAAGATGGCAACGCTTTGTCCCGCGCCGATTTTCTTGCGAGAAATGAGGAAAAATCCTGGAAGGACAGTTCTGTTCATATTCTGCTCAACGGTATGCTGAGCAAGGGCATCATTAAGGAAGCCGGCTTTGTAAAGCGCAGCAAGACCTACGGCCGCACCTTTCTGCCTACCATGACCCGGGAGGAGTACTTCGCCGCCACCATTTTCAGCCATCGCTACCAGCCGGAGCTTTCCGGTCTGTTTCGCGCGCTGCTTGACCGTCCGGAAGTGGATGAAGAAATGCTTGATAAATTGCAGGCAATCATCGACCAGCGAAGATCCCAAAAGTAAATATGAAAAGCCTGGAACCGAATTGGTTCCAGGCTTATTTTAGTCTTCTACCCGGCAAATGGTTGCGCCCAAGGCCGTCAGCTTTTCAATCAGCCGCTCATAGCCACGCTCCACATAGTGGATAT
>JAFTMB010000054.1 GCA_017452605.1 Oscillospiraceae bacterium | reverse complement strand
GCAGGAAGAGCCTATATCCATTTTAGGCGCAATCGGCGCGCAGCTGCGGAAAATCGGCACAGCCAGAACGCTGCTTGACAATGCAGGTCAGGCGGGGGAGCTGGCAAAGCTTTACGGTATTCCGGATTTTGCGGCCAGAAAGACCATGGAGTCTGCCCGAGGCTTTTCCCAAAGCTTTTGCAAAAAGGCCATGGAGCTGGTTTTGGAAACCGACCGCAATATGAAAACCTCCTTCGATGACCCGAAGCGCCTTTTGGAGCTTTTAGTGATTCAGCTCAGCGCGGAGGCCCGCCGTGATTAAGATTAAGGAAGCCATTGTTGTGGAGGGGCGTTACGACAAAAACACCCTCAGCCAGATTGTGGACGCGCCCATTATAGAAACCGCCGGCTTTGGCATTTTTAAGGACAAGCATCAGCTTGCTTTTTTAAGAAATGTTGCCCGGCGGCGGGGCTTGATTGTGTTTACCGATTCTGACGGCGCTGGCTTTGTCATTCGCAATCACTTAAAAAGCGCCATTGAACCTCAGTACCTTAAGCATGCCTATATCCCTGACCTTTACGGCAAGGAGCGGCGTAAGAGCGCTCCCGGCAAAGAGGGCAAGCTGGGGGTGGAGGGCATGAAGCCGGAGGTATTGATTGATGCCCTGCGCAACGCCGGCGCAACCATAGAAGGGGAAACCCAAACCCAGCCAGCCGCTATTACAAAGCAGGATATGATGGCTTTGGGATTAAGTGGCTGCGCTGACAGCAGCTTGCTGCGTAAGCAATTATTAAAGAAACTTGACTTGCCGGAGCACATGAGCGCCAATGCCCTGCTGCAGGCGATGAATCTTTTATACACACTGGACGAATTTCGTGAGATTGTAAAAACCCTGGAGTAAAGTATGGTAGATATTTCCGTTAACAATTTAACAAAGTTCTTCGTTATCGGAGAGAATCTGCTGGAGGGATTATCCTTTGAAATCCAGGAGGGGGAGTGTGTCGCCATTTTAGGCCGTAACGGCTGCGGCAAGACAACCCTTTTCAGGATTTTAACCGGGGAGATTGACTTTGATGACGGCGAAGTCTATGTCAATCCCAACAAGCGGCTGGGTCTGATTTCCCAGATTCCCCAGTTTCCCGCAGGGTTTACGGTGGAGCAGGTTTTGCGCTCTGCCTACGATGAAATTATGTGCATCCGCAATAAAATGCAGCTTTTGGAGCAGGAAATGGCGGAAAACGCCACCCAGGAGCAGTTGCGGCGTTATGACGATTTGTCCAACCGCTACGAATCCGGCGGTGGATACGAGATGGATGTGGAAGTGGACAAGGTGTGTAACGGCCTTGGCATCACCCAAAAGCAGCGCTCCCAGAGCTTTGACAGCCTTTCCGGCGGTGAAAAAACCCGGGTAAACCTTGCTAGATTGCTGCTGGAAAAGACGGATATTCTGCTTCTTGACGAGCCGACAAACCACTTGGATTTACGCAGCGTAGAGTGGCTGGAGGGATATATTAACGCTTTCAAGGGAACGGTTCTGACCATTTCCCATGACCGTTATTTTCTCGACCAGGTGGCCGACCGGGTGATTGAAATCGTGGACGGTCACGCCGAGTTTTACTCCGGCAACTATTCATTCTACATGGATGAAAAGCAGGCCCGGTTTGATTTGCAGATGAAGCAGTATCTTCAGGAGCAGGCCAAGCTGAAGCAGCTGGGCTACACTGTTGAGCGAATGAAGGGCTGGGGCATCAATAACAGAGCCTTGTATCGCCGGGCGATGTCCATTCAGCACCGCATGGAGCGCATTAAGAAGACGGAAAGACCCAAAACGGAAAAACACATGAAAGCCACCTTTTCGGAAAAGGATTTTTCCGGCGATGTGGTGTTCAAAATGAAAAATGTCAGCAAATCGTTTGGAGAAAGGATGCTTTTTTCCGGCGTTGAGCTGAATGTGGAGGCAGGGGAGCGTATTGCCATTTTGGGCGACAACGGCACCGGCAAAACCACCTTTATCCGCTGTCTTTTGGGGGAAGAGGACTGTGAGGGAAAGCTTCAGTTCGGCCCGACGGTGAAGTGGGGATACTTGCCCCAGACTATTCACTTTGACCACCCGGAGCGCACCCTTTACGACACCATGCTTTACGAGAAAAACTGCACGCCTCAGGAAGCCCGTGACCGTCTGGGCGCCTTTATGTTCCAGGGTGAGGATGTATTCAAGACCGTGGGCACGCTGTCCGGCGGCGAGCAGAGTCGCCTGAGGCTATGTATGCTCATGGGGGATAAAATCAACCTTCTTGTTTTGGACGAACCCACCAACCATCTGGATATTGCCTCCCGGGAATGGATTGAAGCCGCCATTGAAGAATTTGAGGGAGTTTTGTTGTTCGTTTCCCACGATCGGTATTTCATCGAGAAATTCGCTGAGCGGATCTGGCTTTTGGAAGACGGAGCAATTCGGGATTTTCCCTGCGGTTATGCCAAATATCGGGCTATTTTGGATCGGGAAGCGGCTTCGAAAACACCTGCCCCTGCTGCGCCCAAGGAGAAAAAAGAAAAACCCAAAGGCGGCACAAAAGAGCAGGATAAGCTCATTCGCCGCTTGGAACGGGAGATTGAAAAGCTGGAGCAGGAGATTGCCGCGCTGGATGAAAAAATCGGGGTTGCAGGCTCAGATTATGAAGAAGTACTTCGCTTGGTCGCAGAAAAAGAAACGGCGGAAAATGCCCTTATGGAGCGCATGGAGCAGTGGGAGCAGGCGCAGACCGATTAAGCGCTCTGCAAAAGTTGCATTTACTTGGCGTTTATGGTATAATTAATCATTATTTTTGATTAAGGCTGCTATAAAATTGGAATTGATATGGTGCTGTTAACATGGAAAAGACATATTTGATTGCCGGTCTGACGGTGAAAATGGATACCTACGGAAGAACGCTGGAGCAGGCAAAGCCTTATCTGTACGATGTTTCCGGGGATTGCGATATTGCCATTGTATCCAACTGGAAAGTTTTCCGGGATGAATTCCCCAGCTGGTCTGATGACATGGGCGAATACATTTTCAGCGGCTTTGATTTTTACAAGAAGCTCCTTGGCTATGACGGAATGATGGTACATTCATCTGCCGTTGTAGTGGACGGAACGGCATATTTGTTTACTGCCGACAGCGGCACCGGAAAATCTACCCACACCAATCTTTGGCTGAAACAATTTGGTGACCGGGCATATATTCTCAATGATGACAAGCCCGCCATCCGCCGGGAAAAAGACGGCTGGTTTGCCTACGGAACACCCTGGAGCGGCAAGCATGATCTAAGCCGCAATATTCGGGTACCTCTAGGAGGAGTCGCTGTATTAAACCGCGCTGAAGAGAATGCCATCGCTCCTTTCGCGGGGGTGGAGGCGATCCAGCAGCTGCTTAAGCAGATCAATCGCCCCAAAGGCATGGATTGCCGGGTCAAAGTTATGGAATTGCTGGATCTTCTTATGAAAGAAGTGCCTATTTGGAAGTTGGACTGCAACATGGAAGTAGAAGCGGCTCAGGTTGCCTATGGGGCCATGAGCGGAAAGGATGCGTGACATGAAGCTGAAAGAAGGGTTTTTGCTTCGGGAAATTGCCGGGGAAACTGTGGTTCTTCCCACCGGTGATGATCTGGACCTTAATATGATGATCACCCTCAATGAAACGGGGAAATTCCTGTGGCAGCGGCTGGAACAGGGAGCAGAAGAAGCAGAATTGGTAGAAGCCGTGCTTGCGGAGTATGAGATTGACGCAGAAGGCGCAAAGCACCATGTTCATGCATTTTTGGAGAAGTTAAATGAATTCGGATTTCTTGCCTGAACTGCACCTTCAGCTTCAGGAGCTGATGCCGGTGATTACGGAGCGGCTGAAGGAAGGACACAATGTGCGGTTTCTGCCCCGGGGCATCAGTATGCTGCCTATGCTGCGGGAGGGAATTGACAGTGTGGTATTGTCGCCCGTTCCGGAAAGACTGAAAATATTTGATGTACCCCTTTACCGGCGTGACGACGGGAAGTATATCCTGCACAGAGTGGTAAAGGCAGGGGATACCTATACCTGTATCGGGGACAATCAGTTTGTTTATGAAACTGGAATTCGCCATGAGCAGATGATTGCCCTGGTGACGGCGTTTTACCGCAAGGATAAAAAATACTCTGTAAATCAGTGGAATTACAGAGCTTATTGCTTGATTTGGCATTACACAAGACCTTTGCGGCATATTTGGCGCAGGGGGAAAGGATGGCTTAAAAGACATCTGGGAGGAAGAAAATGAAACCGGAATACCTTGATGTAATCAAACTGCTGCGAAGCGCTGTAACGGGTGAGAAGCTTAGCCTTTCGCCCGATTTTTCCATTGCGCAGGCGCAGGATATTTTGAAACATCATGGCGTTCAGACTATGGGATATATGGGCGCGATTAACTGCGGTGTACCGAAAACAGAGGCGGTTATGCAGCAGCTGTTTGTTTCCTATATGCGTGGCGCAGCGGTCAGTCAGCGGCAGCTGGCGGCAGCGGAGAAGTTGTTTGGGCGCTTTGAAGAAAAGGGGATTGATTATCTGCCCCTTAAGGGTTTGGTGATGAAAAAGCTCTATCCATACCCGGAGCTGCGGCCTATGGGAGATGGGGATATTCTCATCAGAATTGAGCAATACCCCGAGATTCAGGAAATTATGATAAACCTTGGCTATCAGGAAAAACAGGAGGCTGACCATGAGCTGCCCTGGATCGGGCCCGGTCTTTATGTAGAGCTTCACAAGCGCCTTGTGCCCACTGTTGACCCGGATTTGTTTTCCTATTATGGTGATGGCTGGAAGTTTGCGAAGAAATCCTCCGGCTCCCGGTATTGTATGTCTGACGAGGACTTTTTCATTTTCCTGTTTGCTCACTTTGCAAAGCATTTTCGCGGCGGCGGCATTGGCTGCCGGCACGTGGTGGACTTGTTTGTGTACAGAAACACTCATCCCGAAATGGATGAAAGCTATATCCTTACCCAGCTGAAGGCGCTTTGTCTTGATGCGTTCTATCAAAATATGCTCAGTGTGTTGGACGCTTGGTTTTTCGATAAGCCTTATAATGCCTGCGCGGATTTTATTACCCAGCGCATTTTTGACAATGGAATCTGGGGTACAGCAGAAAATCTGTACATTGCGGAAAGTCTTCGTACCACCGCGGATACCGATTCCATGGGACGCGGAAGATGGAAGCTGCTGATGAAACGGTTGTTCCTGAATTTGGAGGAAATGCAGTATCGCTACCCGGTTTTGGTGAAGCATAAGTACCTGCTGCCGGTGTTTTGGATTTGGCGGCTTATGGAACTGCCGTTTAAAAAATCCCATGTGGTATCCAGACGGATATCTCTGTTGAGGAAAGAGTCGGAAAATAGAATCCTTCAAAGAAAAAAAGAGCTGGAATATGTTGGATTTTATAACGCATTTCAGGACGAAAGCCGTCGATAAACGCCGTGTATCTTACATTTATCTTCTTTTATATTCGTTTAAAATTATTGTCAATAAAATATTTTCAGTGGTTGCATTTTGTTTTTATTTGTGGTAGAATAACTTGGTGAAATTATATGTATTGAATGTTTTGCTTAATTGTGAGGTCTGATGATGAAGGAAAAAGAAGAATATATTGACTTTAAACGAATTATTTCCGCCCTTTGGCGTCGCATTTGGGTTATCATTCTTGTTGCTGTTATTTTTGCCGGCATTGCCTTTGGCTACACCAGATTTATGGTAACACCGGTGTATACATCAAGAACCATGCTGTATGTCAACAACACAGATATCTCCGTGGGAGGAAACAGCTTCAGCATCAGCGCCAGCGACCTGGCGGCTGCCCAGAGTCTGGTTGGTACTTACATGGTTATCTTAAACACCAGACTAACCCTAAACGAAGTGATTGAGGTTTCCGGTGTTGACTATACATACGAGCAGCTCTCCGGAATGATTTCTTCTGAAGCCATTAACGATACGGAGATTTTCTCTGTTGAAGTTACCAGTCCCGATCCTAAAGAAGCAGAGCTGATTGCCAACACAATCGGTGTAGTCCTGCCCGACAGAATCGCTGCTGTTGTGGAAGGCAGTTCAGTTAGAATCGTTGATTACGCAGTAGAACCTGCAAGCCCCTCTTCTCCCAGCATTACAAAGAATGTGGCCATTGGCGCTCTGGTTGGCATTTTCCTTGTCAGCGCAATTGTCATTGCCATTGAAATGATGGATGAACTGATTCATGATTCTGATTATCTGATGCAGAATTACGACATTCCCATCCTTGCGGTTATTCCTGAGCTGGAATCTGCATCCCACATTCCCGTGGATTACCATTATCATTCCTCTGGGTCTAAAGAAAAGAAGGGGGATGTGAACCATGCATAAGATTAAAAGAGTGAATCGCGAAAAGATGAGCGTGGAAGAAAGTCGCAAGGTAATTGGTGACAACCTTAGCTTTGCTGCTTCGGAGGCTTACAAGCTGCTGCGCGCCAACTTGGATTTTAGCTTGCCCGACAGCGCAGGCTGCAAAGTGATTGGTATTACCAGTGCTCTTCGCGGCGAGGGTAAGTCCACCACCTCCATTAACATTGCTTACACAGAAGCGTTGACAGGCAAGAAGGTTCTCCTTCTGGAAGCCGACCTTCGTCTTCCCACCATCGCAAAACGTCTGGCTGTTCGCAGTGTTCCCGGCATTTCCAATTTGCTGGCAGGACAGTGCAAGGGCGGAGATATTCTCCAGCCTTCCGGTCTGATTAAGAATCTCTGGGTTGTAACCGCCGGCGATGTGCCTCCGAACCCCTCCGAGCTTCTGGACTCCAAGCAGATGGGCGATGTTCTCAAGGCTCTGTCTGAAAGCTTTGATGTCATTTTTGTCGACCTTCCGCCCATTACCGCTGTTTCCGATGCTCTGGTTATTTCCAAGCTGGTGAGCGGCATGGTTGTGGTAGTCCGTCAGGATTACTGTGACCGCGCTTCTCTGGCTGAAGTTGTTCGCCAGCTTCGGTTTGCCGAAGCAAAGGTCCTTGGCTTTGTCATGACCGGCTCGGATGTTATGCTTAAGAGTTACAAGAGTAACTACCGTTACAAGCGTTACGGTTATTACACCAGCAAGAAGTATTATAGTAAGAGCGCCTACGAAAGAGCATCTGACAAACAGCGTCAGTCGAATGAAGAATGATTGATTTTCATACACATATTCTACCCGGCATGGATGATGGCAGCCGCTCAGTAGAGCAAAGCCTGGAAATGCTTAACATTGAGGCCCGGCAGGGAATTACCGGTGTTGTGCTTTCTTCTCATTTTTATGCCGACGAGAATAACATTGATGCTTTTTTGCAGCGCCGCCAGGCTGCGTTTGACCGTCTGGCACAGCAATATTCAAAGGATATGCCAAGGCTTTATTTGGGCGCTGAGGTGCAGTACTTTGAAGGAATTGGCAGATGCGATGATTTGAGCCGTCTGTGCATTTCAGGAACGGATCTTCTACTCTTGGAAATGCCCATGACGCCCTGGTCAAAGCGAATGGTTGACGATGTGATTCAGCTGAATAAACGCTCTGATATTCGGATTGATATTGCCCACCTGGATCGCTATTTCGACTGTCAGCCAAAGGCTCTTTGGCGCAGACTTGTGGATGTCGGCTTCCTGATCCAAATTAATACTTCGGCATTTCGTCATTTTCGCTCCCGTATGATAGTGATGAATATGCTTAAAAGGGGACAGGTTCATTTTCTTGGCACAGATTGCCATGGTGTTCATAGCCGCAGCCCGGAGTGGACAAAGGTTCCCGATAAGGTTAAGGAGCTTCTTGGCTCCAACACATTTCTGCAGAGCGCAGAATCCACTATTTTGTAAATAAGATCCACATTACGGATCTCGTTTAGATTTCATAGAATGTGAGGAATTAACAATGAAAAAGGCAATTCGTATTTTCGCAGTAATTCTGGCCGTGCTTGTACTGAGTACTTCAGTATTTGCCGACAACTTTACCCCCAGCGTTGAGCAGAAGGGTTCTCCCGAGATCGTTGTTAACACCGACAGCGAAGGCAAGGAAATCGCCGGTGTGATTTCTGACGCTAAGGATGACCTAGTTGCCAATGTTCCTTCCGGCGACATTATTCTGACTTCCGTCGCTGATGCTGCCGCTGCTTCCACTCCCGAGGCTGTTAAGGCTGCTCTGCAGGCTGCTCAGACTCAGATCAAGAATGCTGCCAACGTTGCTGCTCTGCTTTCCGCAGAGGATGCCGAGACTCTGAAGAACGTCAAGAATCCCGTCGTTCGCGATCTGATCAGCATCACTCTGACCGGCGATTATGCTGACAAGCTGGCTGTTGAGGGCAACACCATCACCATCACCTTCAACCTGGGTCTGGGAGCCAATGATTTCCTGGCTGTTATGCAGAACTACGATTCCGATAAGTGGAGCCTGGTTGCTGCTGACAACGTAAAGGTTCTGGCAAACGGCAATGTTGAAGTTACTTTCGACAGCGCTTCTCCCGTTGCGTTCGTTGTTGAGAATCCCCAGGGCGCCGGTGATGATACTCCCGCTCCTGCTCCCAACAACTATGTTCTGTACGCGCTGATCGCTGCAGCCGTTGTTGTTGTGATCGTTATTATTGTTCTGGTTGCGTCCCGCAAGAAGAGCAAGCCCGAAGAAGCTGCTAAGACCGAGTAATTTTACTTACATTGGTTTCTTCTAGAAAAGTCCTGGTCATCGTAATTTCTTCTATCATTTTGGCCCTGGGTGTCGGCATTTTGGTGCCGATGCTCCAGGGCCAGGGTGCGTTAATTTCCGGAACGCACAACTCGGCGACACAACCAGGAAAAGGATTCGAATACCAGGATACCTGGTATTCTTTTCGCGATGATATTCAGACCATTTTGGTTATGGGCCTGGATAAATATGAACGACCGGAAGAAAGCTGGGGCTATCTGAATAATCAGCAGGCAGACTTTTTGATGCTGCTGATTGTTGACAAGGCTGCCGGCTCCTGTAATATTCTCCACTTGAACCGGGACACAATGACGGAAATTAACCGCCTGGGTGTTGCCGGTGATGCAGCTGGAACATTTGTTGGCCAGCTGGCTTTGGCGCATACCTATGGCAGCGGAGGTTCCGATAGCTGCCTGAATGCCACAAAGGCAGTGTCCAATCTGCTTTGCGGCATTAAAATTGATCACTACATCACCATGACCATGGAGGCTGTTGAAACCATTACAGACTATATCGGCGGTGTAGAAGTGGAAATCCTGGATGATTTCACTTCCATTGATCCGGATATGGTTCAGGGACAGAAGGTTCTTCTCAATGGCAAGCAGGCTTTGAGCTATGTCAGAACCAGAAGAGAGTTGGATGACAGCAGTAACCTTCACCGTATGGAGCGGCAGCGTCAGTTCATGAATGCTTTTTATCAAAAGCTTCTGAATTGTGGTAACGGTGATGAGAATTACTTGACAAAAATGATGCTGTCGGTTTCGGACAGCATTGTTTCAGACTGCACTGTAAATCAACTCAGTTCCTTAATGGAAGAGTTAGGAAGTTGTTCTTTGAATGCCATTTCTCCTTTGGACGGCGAAGCCGTTAAGGGAGAAGAGTTTATGGAGTTCTATGTGGACGAACAGTCACTTAAGTCCACAATCATTTCTTTGTTCTGTAAATCATGACGGATGCATTGGGAAGGTGAAGAAGTTTTATGTACCAAAGAAAACAAAACTGGGTAAAACATCTTGACTTCATTCTTTTTGATGTTCTGTCTTTGCATATAGCCTTTGTGTTGGCATATATTACCCGAAACGGCTTTCAAAGCCCCTACAACAACAGTAATTATGTCACAATTGCGTTTATCTATACCTTTGCGGATGTTCTGGTTTGCATCTTTAACAATTCCATGAAAGGCGTGCTAAAGCGCGGGTTTTACAAGGAGTTTGTCCAAACCTTAAAGCATATCTGCTTGGTTGAGCTGGCCATCGTGGCTTACCTGTTTTCCGTTAAGCAGAGTGATGATTTTTCCCGTATCGTCATTTATTTGCTGGCAGCGTATTACTTAATCATCAGCTATTGTGTTCGTTTGCTGTGGAAGCGTTTTTTGCTCAATGGCAATCGCAAGCTTAATTACGTCGCTTACTACATTACCACATACGCAAGAGCCCATGATGTGGTTTCAGATTTTCTCAGTTATGAGCCCCGCCATGCCAAGCTGGGCGGAATTTGCATCCTGGACAAGGATTGCGTTGGCGAAAAGATTTGCGGCGTCAGCGTAACGGCAAATGCTGAAAATGTACTTTCCTATTTGTGCGATAAATGGGTGGACGAGGTGTTTCTTGCTCTTCCTATTGGGCAGCAATATCCTCTTGAACTTGTGAACGCCCTTGCAGATATGGGTATTGTGGTTCATGTGGAAATGGAGCAGGCCCATGATTTTCAGTGGCAGAAGCAGGCCTTTGAAACCATTGGCGGAAAAACCGTTCTTACCATCAGCATGACCATGGCAACCACAATGCAGCTGTTTTTAAAGCGCGCCCTTGATATTGTTGGCGGCATTGTTGGCTGCATTCTCACCGGACTGCTTACCCTGATTCTCGGCCCCATGATTTATATCAAATCTCCCGGACCGATTTTCTTTACACAGGTCCGGGTGGGAAAGAACGGCAAAAAATTCAAGATGTATAAATTCCGCAGCATGTATCTGGATGCAGAACAGCGGAAAGCGGAGCTTATGAAAGAAAACCGGATCAAAGACGGCATGATGTTTAAGCTGGATTTTGACCCGAGAATTATTGGAAGCAAAAAATTACCTGACGGAACGATCAAGAAGGGTATCGGCAATATCATCCGTGACTGGAGTATTGATGAGTTTCCTCAGTTCTTCAATGTGCTGAAAGGAGATTTATCTCTTTGCGGCACCCGGCCGCCCACGGTGGATGAGTGGGAGAAATATGAGCTGCATCATCGGGCCCGGCTTTCCATTAAGCCCGGCATTACCGGTCTTTGGCAGGTCAGCGGCCGCAGCAATATCACGGATTTTGAGCAAGTGGTGGAGCTGGACAAAAAGTATATCCGAGAATGGAGCATTGGCCTGGATTTAAAGATCCTGCTGCAGACCGTTAAGGTGGTTCTGGGAAAAGAAGGCTCCATGTGAAAGCACCTAATTATCAAAAAACATGATATAGGATGCGTCCATACATAGCAAGGATACTGACAGAGCACTTTCTGGCCGTAATGCTGTTGGCAATCGCATACAGCATTACGGCTTTTATTCTATTTTACAGACATTAGGAGGATTCGAATGGAAAACCAAAACAAACCTTTCCTTGATAAATCCGCGATTCCTGTCTGTAATATTTTGGGCGTCAAGATTGCAGCGATTGATATGCAGTGGCTTTTAAGCTTTGTAGACAGCCACATTGAACAATTGCGCGGCGACTATATTTGCGTTTCCAATGTCCACACCACGGTCACCGCTTATGAAGATCCTGCGTATCTGAAGGTGCAAAACGGGGGCATTTTGGCCATTCCCGACGGTGGACCGCTGTCTGCCGTTGGCAGAAAACGCGGCTTTAAAGATATGCAGCGTACCACCGGGCCGGACTTTATGGAGCAAGTTTTTCGCATTTCTGCTGAAAAAGGATATCGCCACTATTTTTACGGCTCTACCCAACAAACCTTGGACAGTCTATTTGCATCCTTACAGAAAAAATATCCCGGTATTCAAATTGCCGGAATGTACAGTCCGCCTTTTCGTCCGCTGACGGCTGAGGAAGATGAAATGGTTGTCCGGCAAATAATGGCATCCAATCCTGATTTTATCTGGGTAGGTCTTGGCGCTCCTAAGCAGGAGATCTGGATGGCTGACCACAAAGGCAAGGTAAACGGATTGATGGTTGGCGTTGGCGCCGGTTTTGACTATTTTGTGGGCAATATTCAGCGCGCTCCTCAGTGGATGCAAAAATGCAATCTGGAATGGCTGTACCGGCTGATACAGGATCCCAAAAGACTGTTCAAAAGGTATTTGCATACCAATCCTGCTTTCATTTGGCACGCGTATATTAGGGGTAAATAATTATGAAGATTCAAAGCGCGGTTTACCGTTTTTGTGAACTGATCTACAAGGGGTTTAATAAGATTTTCATTGTTCCCGGCATGAAGGCGTCCTTTGGCGCTTGCGGTAAAAATGTCCGTATCGCTTATGATTGCGATGTGAAGGGAAATGAAAACATCTTCATCGGTAACAATTCCCAAATCGGCCCTCACTCGCTGTTTTGGACTACAAAAGCCCGCATTGTGATTGGAAACAATGTATTAATGGGTCCGAATAACACCATTATCACCGGCGACCACAGATATGACATTGTTGGAAAATGTATCATTGATGTGGGCGATGATGAAAAACTGCCGGAGCATGATGGGGATGTGGTAATCGAGGATGATGTGTGGATTTCCTCCAATGTTACCATCCTCAAAGGCGTCACCATTGGAAAAGGTTCGGTTATTGGCGCGGGTTCTGTGGTTACCAAGAACATTCCGCCTTATTCCATTGCCGCCGGTGTGCCGGCAAAAAAGTTGAAGGACAGATTCTCCCAGGAAGATTTGCTGGAGCATGAGAAACGATTGTCGCAGGGTCATACCGGCGAATAAAGGGCTTTATTTACTTCCGAAAGGATAAGTATGAAAAAGATTTGTATGATTGTTCAAAATCCCCTGGTAAAAGGGGGAATTTCTGCGGTAGTCAATGGCTATCGCGGATCGCAGCTTGAAAAAGATTTTAAGATCATATATGTGGAATCTTACATGGACGGAAGTAAGCTAAGAAAGCTGCTGAAGGGAATTTGCGGGTATTTCCATTTTCTGAAGGTGCTTTTGGTGGATCGCCCGGATTTGGTTCACATCCATTCTTCCTTTGGCCCCTCGTTTTACCGTAAGCTGCCCTTTATCTATATGGCGAAGGCGGCGGGCATTCCCATTGTCAATCACATTCATGGCGCAGATTTTCAGCAGTTCTATGTCAGCG
>JAFTMB010000053.1 GCA_017452605.1 Oscillospiraceae bacterium | reverse complement strand
AAGATACCTCCATATTGTATTCGTAAAAAAATGCCTTTGTCCCTTACAATAAGAGACAAAGGCATAGATAACCTCTGCGGTACCACTCTTGTTCCGGTTTCCCGGCGCTCAAAAGGTGCTGTATCGGGCACGCCCGGCGCAGCCTACTGCTAAAAATAGGTTCGGTGCGCTGCTCGGAGGGGATACCGCCGGATTCTGTACCGCTGCCTCTCACCAAACGGCAGCTCTCTGAAGATAGGAAGAACAGGCGACGCGTCCTCGTCGTAGCATGAAAAGTATTTACTTACTGGTTGGAAGGGTAGTTCCGGCCAAACTGAAGATTGGAGAACTTAGAGGTAGTATCGCTGACCGGATGCTGGGGCTCAGCAACGGGCTCGTCTTCCTCGGTAGTGCCAACCTGAGCCTCTACATTGGAGGAAATCTCCTCGGCAATGGCGTCGGCGGGGTCAGAGTCCTCGGCAGCGTTTTCGTAGTCATATACGGGCACGGCTGCGGGGGCGGGGCGGTTGGCTTCACGAATGCGGGCCAGAGCCTGAATGCAGGTAGCAAGCTGCTCTTCCAGCTCGGCGATCTTGGCGCAGGCGACCTGCTTGGCTTCTTCCACCCGGGCGTTTTCTTCTGCAATCAGAGCGTGGGCGTTCTTTGCGTTCTCTGTGGCAGCGGCGTTGGCGTCGGTCAGCATCTGGGTGCACTTGGCTTCTGCCTCTTTGACCATCATGTCGCAGGTCTTTTGGGCGTTGACAATGGCATCTTTCATGCTGGCTTCGTTTTTGCGGTACTCTTCCAGCTTGGTAACCAGAACCCGCATTTTGCTCTTAAGCAGAGCGTTTTCCTTGTAAAGGGTAATATAGTCTTCGGTGAGGGGCTCCAGGAAGGCATCAACAGCCTGCATATCATAGCCGCCAAAGGTCTGCTTACCGAAGGAAACTTGTTCAATTTGCTGAGGTGTAAACATATGTTATCCTTTCCGCGGAAGTCTTACAGATAGGTTTCGACTTCGCCTTCGAGATTTTCCAGGTCGCCTTCCACTTCTACATTGCTGGGGCTGAACAGGTAAGTAGCCTGGGAAACTTTCTTGACCTTGCCGCCGATGGCGTAAATGCAGCCGGACAGGAAGTCAACAATGCGGCGGGCGGTAGCCTTGTCCACATTTTCCATATTTACGATGACAGCCTTTCTCTTGCGCAGATCGTCGGCAGGAACGGAGCTGTCCTTAAAAACAGTGATATGATGCAGAGCCACTCTGGGGCTGCCGCTGAGATTGATCACCTGGCCGCTGAAACGGTCGCTGGCGGGCTCATTGGCGGAAGAATCCACAGCGCTGGCTGCGCTGGCCTGAGAAGCGGTGTCCTCTACGGAAGAGAAGCCAAAAGCGGGGCGGCGACGGCGGTTGGAGCGAACTTCGGATTCGGCTTCTTCCTCGTAGCTTTCGCCCAGGTCGTCTTCGTATTCATCTTCGTAATCGTCATCTGCGTAAGGCTGGGTAAACTTCTTTAAATTGTCCCAAATACTCATGTTATCTTTTCCTCCTGTATATTCACATCATCCTAGATGAGGCTTGGCATAATTGCGGTGTCCAAAAATGGCGGTGCCGACGCGGATCATGGTACTGCCGCACCGGATGGCGCTGCCATAGTCGTCGGACATACCCATAGACAGAATGCCCATGGATATATTATCGCTTTTTTTTGCCGTTATGTCAACAGAAAGGTTGTACATTTCTTGAAAAAATTTGTCGTTATCTCCCGAATTTTGCAAAATGGGAGGGATTGCCATGAGTCCTTGGAGATTCACATTGGAATAAAGGGGGAATTTGTCCAAAACCTCCCAGATTTCCTCCTGGGAAAAGCCGGATTTGCTCTCTTCCTTGCCGATGTTGATTTCCAGAAGAATGTTTTGCGTGATACCCTGCCGGGCGGCCTCCCGGTTCACCGCCTCCAAAAGGCGCAGGCTGTCCACGCTTTGAATCAAATCCACCTTGCCCACCACCTGCTTTACTTTGTTGGTCTGCAAATGGCCGATAAAATGCACCGGAGCGCCCCGATAGGCATCCTGGGAAAGCTTTTGGGTAAGCTCCTGAACCCGGTTTTCTCCGCAGCAATCCACGCCGGCGGCGATGGCCTGACGGACGGCGTCGGCATCGTTCATTTTGGTGGCGGCGCACAGCAGGATTTCTTCCGGATTGCGGCCGGCCTGGGCGGCGGAAAGGGCAATATGATCCCGGATGACGGCAACATTTTCAGCAATGGACATAGTGTTTCCTTCTTTCTGTCTACATTCAGTCAAGCAAAGGCGACGGCAGTTTCAGCCGTCGCCTTTGCTTGTCAGTCAGGGTGCGCTGGTGGCGGCTTTCAGCTGCTTCATGGGCGCCAGAGTGGAAATTGCGTGCTTGTAAATCATCTGCTGTTTTCCATCTGTCACCAGTACCACCACAAAGCTGTCGTACCCTGTGATGATTCCACGGAGCTGGAAGCCGTTCATCAAAAACAGTGTCACCGGCACTTTATCCCGGCGAACCTCTTTTAAAATAGCTTCCTGTAAATTGTTGGTTTCTGACATAAGTACACCTTCTTTTTTTAGGATGTACCTATCTTATCACGGCTTACTTGTCGGTTTCTTGCACAACCTGTCGGGCGAGCGAGAGAATTTTGTCAGCGCCGTCGCCGGATTGCCGGGTCAGCCAGCGCATATTTTCGTTGCGGCGGAACCAGGTCAGCTGCCGCTTGGCATAGTGGCGGGAGGACTGCTGCACCTTGGCGGCGGCCTCCTCTATGGTGATGACACCGTCCAAAGCGTCCACGAACTCCTTGTAGCCAATGGCCTGCATGGCGGTGCATTTTTTGGGGATTCCCTTGTCAAGAAGACTGCGGATTTCTTCCACAAGGCCCTGCTGCAGCATCAGCTCCACCCGCATATCAATTCTGCGGTAAAGCTCTTGCCTGTCAGCAAAGTCAAGACCCAGCCATACCGGCTGATAGCGGGGCGGAACTTCCTGGGTTTTTTTGTTGTGCTGGGTGATGGTCTGCCCGGTTTCGTAGTACACTTCCAGCGCGCGGATAATCCGCTTTCTATCCTTCAGGTGCAGACGCTTAGCGGTTTCCGGATCAATGGCAGCAAGCTCTGAAAGCATGGCTTCCATGCCCAGCTCGTCCGCTTTTGCCTCTAATTTTTCCCGCATACCTGTGGCAGGGAAGGGGGCAAAATCATTACCGCGAATGAGGCTGTCCATGTAAAGACCCGTACCGCCGGCGATAATGGCGGTTTTGCCCCGGGCGAGAATATCGTCTAAAATGGGGGTTGCCATTTCACAGTAGCGGCTGACGGAAAAATCCTCCCAAGGCTCCACCACGGAAAGCATGTGGTGGGGTACGCCCTCCATTTCGTCCAAGGTGGGCTTGGCGGTGCCGATGTCCATATCCTTGTAAATCTGCATGGAGTCACAGGAAATGACTTCGCCGTCCAGCTCCTTTGCCAGGGAAACAGCCAGGGCGGTTTTGCCGGAGGCGGTAGGCCCGGCGATACAAATAATGGAGCTCATAGGAAAATAAACAGCAGGGCAGATACCACTGCCAGCAAAATGCCTGCAATCAGGCAGAAAATCAAAGAGCCCTTTTTCTTGTTATTCCGGTCCAGATACGCCTGGGTCAGCATCAAAACGGCGGCTGCCGGGGAGTAGACCAGGTATGCCTCGGGCCAGAAGCCGGTGACTTCCAGCACGAAAAAGAGTACCACGCAGCCCATGCACAGCACATTGATGCCGTAGGCGAGCCGGTCAAGGCCCTGCAGCTGTAAAAATTTCTTCTTAATTTCTTCCATAATGTATCCTCCAAAATCAGCTGCGCTTAAACTGCTTTTCCAGCTGTTTTTTACTTAGGGAAATGCAAATCGGTCTGCCGTGGGGGCAGTATTTCAGGTCTTCGCGGCTCATGACCTGCTTTACAAGGGCCAGCAATTCTTTTTCGTCATTGACCCAGCCGGCTTTGATGGCTGCTTTGCAGGCCACGGTGTGAAGCACTTCGTCGCGAACGGTTGTGGAGCGTTCCCGGCGGCCGTTCATCAAATCCGCCGCGATGGTTTCCAGGGTTTCGGCAGCCAGCTCCGCCGTTAAATCCATGGGGATTTGCCGGAGCATCACCGTGTTGTTGCCAAATTCGTCAATGTCAAAGCCAAGCTCGGCTAAGAGAGCCTTGTTGTCCAGCAGCAGCGCCACGGATTCCGGGCTGAGACGAACCGGCACCGGGGTCAGAAGCAGCTGAGGAGTGATGGCCTCCTGATTGGCTTTCAGCTTTTCAAAGAGTATCCGCTCGTGGGCGGCGTGCTTGTCGATAAGATAGGCATCCTCGCCCTGCTCCACAAGGACATAGCTATTATAAAGCTCGCCCACCATCCGCCAGGGAATTTCCTCGGGCATGGGGAGAACCTCCTGCACCGGCTCGGGAGCTGGCGTTTCCACCGCGATTGTTTCTTTGGTGGGTACAACAACCGGCTCAGACTTGGGCGTAATCGCCGGGGTGAAGACGGTTTCCCGGAAGGAAGTATCCATTTGCCGCTCTGCAGGATTCGGGGCGGCAAATTTTTGCTCGGGTTTGGAAACGGGCTTCATCAGCTGGGTGAAATTCTGGTATTCCTGGGCGGTCATGGTGCGGAAAAAGCTATCCTGCTTTCCGCTTTGGGCCCGATTGGGAGCGGGAGTGGCAGCAGGGGCGGCTGCCGGGGTGGTAAGGCGCATCTGAGGACGGTCCGTCTGCTGATTCAGCGCCGCCAGTACGCCATAGTGAACACAGTCAAACACCGCCTTTTCGGAAAGGAATTTCACTTCCGTCTTGGCGGGGTGGACATTCACATCCACCAAATTGGCAGGCATGGTAATGTGCAGCACGCAGGCAGGGAATTTACCCACCATCAGCTGATTGCGGTAGGCCTCCTCCAGCGCAGCCACCAAAAGCCGGGATTTTACCGGCCGACCGTTGACAAAGAAGGTCTGCATGGTGCGGCTGGGCCGGGCATCGGTGGGTTTTGTCACATAGCCTAAAAGACGGTGCTGCTCCCAGCGGCTGTCCACCTTTGCCATTTGGGCAAAGGTTCTGCCGTAAACGCAGTAAACTGCCGCCTGCAAATCCCCGGTTCCCGGGGTGGAAAGCAGCTGCTTTCCGTCTTTGATAAAGGTAAAGCTGACCTCCGGGTGGGCAAGGGCCTGCAGCTGTACGGCTTCGGAGACCTTGCTGCCCTCGTAGGTATCAGACTTCATAAACTTCATCCGGGCAGGGGTGTTGTAGAACAAATCTCTGACGATAATGGTGGTGCCGTCGGGGCAGCCAACCTCGTCTTCCCGGGTGATTTTCCCTGCATCCAAATGTAAATCCGTGCCGGCAATAGCGCCGGCGGTTTTGGTCAGCAGATCGATGCGGCTGACAGAGGCGATGGCAGCCAGGGCCTCGCCACGGAAACCCATGGTGGAAATGGCGGCCAAATCCTCGGCGGTGCGCAGTTTGGAGGTGGCGTGGCGCAAAAAGGCGGTTCGGGCATCCTCGGCGGCCATGCCGCAGCCGTTATCGGTGACCCGCAAGAAGGTCATGCCGCCGTTTTGGATTTCCACGGTGATTTTGCTGGCACCGGCGTCTACTGCGTTTTCCAGCAGCTCTTTTACGACGGAAGCAGGCCGTTCCACCACCTCGCCGGCGGCAATTAAATTGGCAACATGGCTCGATAGCTGAACAATTTTGGGCATACGCTCACCTCACAGACAAAATAGCAATGGCATTCACAGCGCTGTGAATTAGAATGGGGGTCAAGATAGACCCGGATATGTGGTAGGCAGCTGCTAAGCACACTCCGGCAGGCAGGTACTGCAAAAAGCACAGCAGCATGGTTTGGGGCGGCAGCAGGCCAATGTAATTGTGGATGTGTACCAGGCTGAACACCACGGTGGAAACAATGTAGCCAGCCACTGGGCTGCGGCGGTACAAAAGGCCAAACATGACGCCCCGGTGAAACACTTCCTCCGCAATGGGGGCTAAAATCACAGTACCAAGGGCCATGAGCAGGTAGTTTTCCTGACTCATTTGGGCAATGTTTTGGTCGTTGGCGTTGACAAAAGAGGGGTCAATGGCGGCAATCAGCATTCCCACGGCCAAGGATAAAAGCCGGTAAAGGAAGAATCCGCATACGCCAACAAGGAGAATTTTGGATAAATCCTTTGGAAAAGCGGAAAGGGTTTCCTTCCAGAAGTCCCTGAAAATCCAAATCGCCACAAAGGCGTTGATGGAAAAATAGAGAAAGTTTTGAATGGTGCTGCTGATGCTAACGCCCAAAAGGGCAAATACAAGACTCAGCAGCCGGGGCAGGAAAATCACCTGAAACATCAGGTATCTCCAGCCGAAATGCTGTTGCTTAAGACCAGGCAGTAATGGGGTAAATTTCATATCAGTTCAGTAATTTTTTCAGCTTGTACAGCTCGTTCATGGCTTCAATGGGCGTAAGGGTTTCCACGCTGATGGTTTCCAGCGCGGCGCGCAGCTGCTGAGCGGTCAGGTCCAGCATGCTCACCTGATCGTCTTCCTCCCGGGAAATGGGGGCGGCGGGGGCGCTGGGCGCTTCGCTTTCCAGCTCCTGCAGGATTTCTCTTGCCCGGGTGATGACACTGCCGGGAAGACCCGCCAGCTTGGCAACCTCGATGCCGTAGCTGTCGTCGGTGGCGCCGGGGACGATTTTCCGCAGGAAAATCATTTGCTCGCCCCTCTTTTTCACGGCGATGTTGTAGTTTTTCACATTGGGAAGCTTATGTTCCAGAGTAGAAAGCTCGTGATAGTGGGTGGCAAACAGGGTCTTCGCTCCCAACTTTTTGGGACTGGCGGCATATTCCAGCACCGCCCGGGCGATGGACATGCCATCGTAGGTGGAGGTACCTCTGCCGATTTCGTCCAAAATCAGAAGAGAGCGGCTGGTGGCATATTTTAAGATGTTGGCAACCTCCGTCATTTCCACCATAAAGGTAGACTGACCCGACGCCAAATCGTCGCTGGCGCCGATTCTGGTAAACACCCGGTCCACAATGCCCAGCCGGGCGCTGCGGGCAGGAACAAAGGAGCCGATTTGCGCCAGCAGCACAATCAGCGCAACCTGCCGCATATAGGTGGATTTACCCGCCATGTTAGGGCCGGTGATAATGGAAACCTGGTTGTCCGCGCTGCCAAGGAAAGTGTCGTTGGGCACAAACAAAGAGTCCTTGAGCATGGTTTCCACCACCGGGTGGCGGCCGTCAGTGATGGAAATTTCAGAGCCCAGAGTCATTTCCGGGCGGCAATAGCCCCGCTGCACCGCAACATTTGCCAAAGAGCTGAGTACATCCGCGGCAGCGACGGCAGCGGCGGTCAGCTGCACCCGGACGGCCTGTTGGGCAAGATGCTCCCGCAGCTGGGTAAACAGCTGATATTCCAGGGCGGTGAGCCGGTCCTTGGCGTTTAACACCTGGTCTTCCAGCTCTTTTAATTCCGGGGTGATGTAGCGTTCGTTGTTGGTCAGGGTTTGGCGGCGGATATAACGGTCGGGAACCTGGTCTACAAAGGACTTGGAAACCTCGATGTAGTAGCCAAACACCCGGTTAAAGCTGACCTTCAGGGTGCGGATGCCGGTGGCTTCCTTTTCCCGGGCTTCGATGGCGGCCATGATTTCCGCACCGCCGTCCATGATGCTGCGCAGGCGGTCCACTTCCTCGTTTGCGCCGTCTTTGATAATGCCGCCCTCCCGAATGGAAAGGGGTGCTTTTTCGTGAATGGTGTTTTCAATCAAATCTGCGCAGTCGGTCAAGGGGTCAATGGCATCGTTGAGCTTTTTCAGCAGGGGACTGCGCAGCTGCTGCAGCTGCAGCTTTACATCCGGCAGCGCCCGAAGACCGCTGGCAAGGCCCAGCAAATCTCTGGCGTTGACAGAGCCGGTGGAAATTCTGGTCATAATCCGCTCAAAGTCGGTAACGCCCTTCAGCGCCTGGGTCAGCTCGCCCCGGAAGACGGTGGACTCAACCAGCTCCTCCACAGCGCTGTGGCGGTGGGTGATTTCCGAGATGTCCAGCAGGGGCTTTTCCAGCCAGCTGCGCAGCATACGGCCGCCCATGGCGGTCTGGGTTTTATCCAGCACCCACAGAACGCTGCCCTTTTTCTCCTTGGAGCGCATGGTTTCCACCAGCTCCAGATTGCGGCGGGTGTCTAAATCCAGCTCCATGAATTTTCCGGTGGTGTAATATTCCAGGCTGCGGATGTGGGAAAGGTCGTTTTTCTGCAGGGATTTTAAGGTGTGCAGCAGAGCGCCGCTGGCCATAATAGCCTCCGGCAGACCGGTCAGACCCAGCTGGGAAAGGCTTAAGCCAAAGTGGGTCTGGAGAAGGTTTTCCATATCCTCCCCGGGGAAGGACTCCCGGCTTCCCTCGTTGACACAGCAGCTTAAGCGGCGGAAGAGGGTATCGTCAAAGGCTGCGGTGGAAACATTTTCGCCAAAGCGCAGCACTTCTGCCGGGGCAAAACGGCCCAGCTCGGAGATGGCGGTAGGCTCGTCGGCGCAGACGGTGGCGTAAAACACGCCGGTGGAAATATCGCAAAAGGCCAGACCGTATTTGCCCGCGCCGTACAGGCAGGCGAAATAGTTGTTCTTCCGCTCCTCCAGCATGCAGCTTTCCGTCACTGTGCCGGGGGTGACAATGCGGGTGATGTCCCGTTCCACCAAGCCCTTGGTGGTGGCGGGGTCGGTCATCTGCTCGCAGATAGCCACCTTGTAGCCTTTTTGCACCAGACGGGCGATATAAGCGTCCACGCTGTGATAGGGCACACCGCACATGGGGGTCTGCTCTTCCTTGGACTTATTCCGGTCCCGGGTGGTTAAAGTCAAATCCAGCTCCCGGGAGGCAAGCACCGCATCCTCATCAAACATTTCATAAAAGTCGCCCAGCCGGAAAAACAGAATACTGTCCTGATTGCGCTCCTTGATTTGATGATACTGACGCCGCATGGGAGTCATTTCGTTGTTAGGCTTTGCCATTGGCGTAACCTCTTTTCTTATGTGATGGTCTTACAGCTGACCGGTCAGGCTCCAGGTGGTGGAGCCGGTAATGGTGATGTTTTGGAATGTGCCCACAAGGCTCTTATCTCCAGGCAGGCGTACCAGCCGTCCGCCTTCAGTGCGGGCGGTGAGCAAACCGTCGTCGGTGCCGTCAATCAGACAGCGCAGGCATTTGCCCACATAATTTCTGTGGATTTCCTCAGAAATGGCGTTTTGCAGGTTGCACAGCCGGTCAAATCGGCGGTTTTTCTCCTCCTTGGAGGTGGGGTCATCCATGGATGCCGCGGGCGTTCCTGTCCGGGGGGAGAAGATAAAGGTAAACAGAGAATCGTAATGAACCTCCTGAATCAGGGAAACGGTTTCCTCAAATTCCTCCTCCGTTTCTCCGGGGAAGCCTACAATCACATCGCTGGTAAGCACCAAATCCGGCATGACGGACTTGGCGTAGCGCACCAATTCCAGATATTTTTCCCGGTCATAGTGGCGGTTCATAGCCTTTAGCACCCGGGAAGAACCGGATTGGAAAGGAAGATGCAGCTGCTTGGCGATTTTCGGGAAGGAAGCCATGGTGTCAAAGAGCTTCCTGCCGGCATCTCTGGGGTGGCTGGTCATAAACCGGATGAGAAAATCCCCGGGGATTTGGGCGATTTCTGCCAGCAAATCGGAAAAATCGTAACCAAGGGCCAAATCCTTGCCGTAGGAATTGACATTTTGACCCAGTAGGGTAATTTCCTTGCTGCCGTTTTCAATCAGGCAGCGGCACTCTGCCAAAATATCCTCTTTCTTTCGGCTGCGTTCCCGTCCCCGGACATAGGGCACGATGCAGTAGGTGCAGAAATTGTTGCAGCCGTACATAATGCTGACCCAGCTTTTTAAGCTGCTGTCGCGCTGCTGGGGGATACCCTCGGCAATAGAGCCGGGCTCGTCGGCGATGTAAAACTGCCGCTTGCTGCCACTGAGGATTTTCCAAAGAATTTCCGGAAACTGCCACAAATGGTGGGTGGAAAACACCCCGTCTACATGGGGATAGCTTTTTTTGATACGGTCTGACACCTTGGTTTCGCCTGCCATGCAGCCGCACAGAAAAATCTTCTGCCGGCTATGGCGGCGCTTGGTGTGGGTCAGCGCCCCCAGATTGCCAAATACCCGCTGCTCGGCGTGTTCCCGGATGGCGCAGGTGTTCATAATCACCACATCCGCGCCCTCGGCCTCTTTGACGATTCCGTAGCCGCATTGGATCAGATAGCCCCGCAGCTTTTCCGAATCTGCCTCGTTTTGCTGACAGCCGTAGGTTTCCACATAGGCGGTGGGGGTGATGTTTTGGGTAAGCCACCAGGCGTGAATATGGTCACAGATTTGAAGCTGCTGCTGCAGCGCCGCCTCTGAAATGACAGTGGTTTTGGTATCCATGAGGATGTGCCTCCAGTTATACTTTCTCAATTTTATATATTATCATTTTTTCCCCCTTTTTGCAAGGAAAAATCCCGCCGGATGTATGAACAATTTGTGATTTGCTTGCATTTTGTTTTCGCCTGTGATAAACTTTATCCATCATGTTCCCCATCAGGGGAGAAAGAGGCTTTTATGCGTTGTAAATTTTGCGGCGCGGAGCTTGTGGAGGAATCCACAGTCTGCGCAGAATGCGGCAAGGATAATGCCAAGGATTCTCTGGATATTCTCCAGAAGAAAGTGAAAAATATGCGCCTGGCGCTGATGATCGTGCTGATTGTGGCGATTTTGGGCCTTTTGGCTGCGCTTACTGTTTTCCTGGTAAAAGAGGGTATGGTTCAAAGCACTGACCCCAGCACCCAGCCCTCCACTCAGGCTACCATTCCCGCCGACGGCAATCCCGACGATGAGACCGCCAAGGGCACTTACACCTATTCCGACGAAGAGGTGAAGGCAAATCACGACACTGTGGTTGCCACCATGGCAGACACCAAGCTGACCTCGGGCCAGTTCCAGGTGTACTACTGGAATGCGGTGTATGACTTCCTTTCTGAGTACGGCAGCTATGCTTCCTATCTGGGCATTGATGTGACAAAGCCCTTGGAGCAGCAGGTGTGCAATATGTTTGAAAGTCCCATCACCTGGCAGCAGTGCTTTGTCAAGCAGGGCTTAAGCTCCTGGCAGGCCTACCAGTCACTGTCCATTGTGGCAAAGGCTGCAGGCTTTGAAATGCCCGACACCTACAAAAAGAATCTGGAAGACCTGCCTACCAAGCTGGAAGAGGTTGCCAAGGAAGGCAAGTTTGATTCTGTGCAGGCAATGCTCACAAGCGACTATGGCCCCGGCGTCACCTATGAAGACTACTACGCCTATATGGAGCTTTACTACTACGCCAACTCCTACTATGAGCATCTGCATGACACCGCTGAGGTGACAGACGACCAGCTTCAGGCCTATTTTGACGCTCAGAAGGATGCGATTAAGGAAAACTACGGCTTAGAGGCTATGTCCGGCACTCTGGTTTCTGTCCGCCATATTCTCATCACTCCCGGAGAGGGCTCCACCTACACCGATGAGCAGTGGGAGGCCTGCCGTGTCAAGGCTCAGGGCATTTACGATGGCTGGATAAACGGCGGCATGGGCGAAGAGGCCTTCATTCAGCTGTGCAAGGAAAATTCCAAAGACGGCAACGCAGCCGACGGCGGCATTTATAACGATGTCTACCCCGGTCAGATGGTGACAGAATACAATGACTGGTGCTTTGACGCAAGCAGACAGCCCGGTGACCACGGTCTGGTAAAAACCCAGTTTGGCTATCACATCATGTTCTTTGTGAAGAGCTATGAGGGCGTGTATCCTCCCATTATCTCCGGCGCCCGGGCTGATTATATGTCCAAGTATTTGGCGGATGTCCAGAAAAACACAGAGTTTGACATCAAATACGAAAGCATTACGCTCAACAAGGGCAATTTGGGCCAAGCTTAATTTTACAAAAAAAGGTGTGCTTCGGCACACCTTTTTTCTATGAGGAAATGCTTTACTTCCTGCCGCTGTCATGATAAAATAAATCCTGGATAAGCATTTACACAGACAGGAGAACACGGATGAGACAGACAACGAAAAGACGCCGCCGCACCCAACCAAACACCAATATAACCATGCTGGTGCTGATTGGCGTGCTGGCGGTTTTATTGGGAATTGCAATATGGGTGGCGGTTGCGGTATCAAGTCCCGATGACAGCTTAGACGCAACCGGCGCAACCGGTGAAAGCACCCTGGATACATCCGTGCAAGAATCCACTTCCGGTGATGCTGTGACCCCCATGGCGTTGACGGTGACCTATCCCGCGGCGCCGGATACCATCACCATGGTGGAAACGGTGGAGCTTTCCGGCACGGCAGACCCGAAAAAGCCTTTGACGGTCAACGGTCAGAGCGTGCAGGTGGCGGAAAACGGAAGTTTCCGTTACCCCTTTACCCTCAGCCTGGGAGACAATGAAATTGTGTTTGTCAGCGGAGAGGAAACCTTGCGCTACCGGGTGCATTACCGCTACGCGGTGCAGTCCTACTCCCCGGTGGCGGATATGCAGTATTTTTCCGGCGGTACGGTTCGGGTGGATGTGATTGCCCGGCAGGGAAGCCAGCTGAAGGTCACCCTGGAAAGCAAGGAAATTGCCATGAAGGAAGTCAGCGACCAGACCGGCGTTTTGGCCGAAGGCTTTGCTCTGTTTCAAGGTACATATCAGCTGCCTGACAACAATACCTCCGATTTGAATCTGGGAAAAATCCAGTACACTGTGACCTGCGATGGAAAAACGGAAACCTATTCCTCCGGAGAAATCACCTGCCAGAAGAGCACGGAAATTCTGGCCTCCAACCCGGCGGTAACCCCCAGCTACGGCGAATATAAGGACGTAGGCTCCGGCTATATTTGCGAAATCATCGCCTATTCCGCGGAAACCTTTAACGGCAAAACCAACGACAGCAAGTCTGAACCCATTCGAAACTACCTGCCCAAGGGCACTGTGGATTACGCCAGCGTCAACAAAGTCACCAATGGCGACAGCGCTTTTTATCTGCTGCGGTGCGGCCGGCGGGTGTTTGAAAAGAAGAGCAACTACCCTGGCGGCAAGGTGCAGGTGGTGGATGTTTACAAGGGAAAACTGCCGGATCATAATGAGATCGCAGTGGCATCCCTGACCCAGAGTGGTCACCACACGATTTTGACCTTTGACACCATGTGGAAAGCGCCCTTCTACTTCGATTTGCTGCCCCAGAAATATTACAATGCGGCAACCCGGGATTACCGGGTCAAGGAGCTGACAGCAGAATATGTGGACATCACCTTCTGCTACGCCACAGTGTTTGAAGGAACGGTGAATATCCCGGAAAACCATCCCCTTTTTAAGTCTGCAGAGCTGATTAAAAGAGAGTCCGACTGCACCCTTCGGCTGTACTTAAAAAAGACCGGCGGCTTCTACGGCTGGGACAGCTATTACAACGAAAACAATCAGCTGTGCTTCCAGTTTTTGAATCCCACCCCCGCTACGGTGGCAGACAATGCCTACGGCGCGGATTTGACGGGAATTCGCGTTTTGATTGATGTAGGTCACGGTGGCATCGACCCCGGAACGGTTCACAGATACAACGGCAAGCAGTACCACGAATCCGACTTCAACATGATTATGGCCCAGAAGCTGAAAAAAGAGCTGGAAAGCGTAGGCGCGACGGTGATTCTCAACCGGGAGGACGAGAAAACCCTGAAGGCGGACGACAGAATCCAGCAGTATAAGGCGACGGCGGCAGATTTGTGCGTCGCCATTCACCAGAATTCTGTGGATGATGCGCCCTATTACAACGGCGCGGAAATCCTCTACGCAACGCCCTTCTCGGCGCTGGTATCCCAGCTGGTAGCCAAGGAAACAGAGGAAACGGGAATCTACTCCAAAACGGAGCTGAAATGGCACTACTACTATGTGGCGCGGCAGTCTACCTGCCCGGTGGTGCTGACGGAAAACGGTTTTATGTCCAATGAAACGGATTTACTAAATATGCTCGATGACGCGGTGATGACCCGCAAGGTGCAGGCCATCGCCCGGGGCGTTGTGAAGTACTTCCTTTCCATAGCTTAAATAAATAATCCCCGGCAGTTCTGCCGGGGATTTTTCTATTATTCTGCGCTTGCGTTTTCAAAGAGGGAGAGGGGCGTTGCTTCGCCGATTTCCTTTCCTTCCATGCAGTCTTTAAACTGGCTGCCGGACATGGTTTCGCCGGCCAGGAGGAAGTCAGCCACCTGCTGCAGCTTTTCCTTGTTTTCAGTAAGGATGTTTGCGCAGTGCTCGTAGGCCTTGTCAACCAAAAGCTTGACCTGGTCGTCGATGGTGCCAGCCACCTTTTCGGAGTAACTCTTGGTGGTCTGGTAATCCCGGCCGATAAATACCTCGCCGCCGCCAAGATAGGACACGGTACCCAGCGCCTCGCACATACCGTAGCGGGCCACCATATCCCTGGCAAGCTTGGTTGCCCGGTCAATGTCGTTGGAGGCGCCGACGGAAATGTCGCCGATAAACAGCGCCTCTGCCACCCGTCCGCCCAGCAGGGCTACGATTTCCTCGTACATCTGGTTACGGGTCAGGTTAGACGAGTCATCCTTGGGAATGTGCCAGGTTGCGCCCAGGCTCTGTCCTCGGGGGACGATGGTAATTTGCAGCACCGGGTCCTGAGTGGGCAGGTGGTACATCGCGACTGCGTGGCCTGCCTCGTGGATGGCGGTCACCTTCAAATCCCGGCGGTTGCGCACCCGGCTCTTTTTCTCGGGGCCTGCCAAGATTTTCATCATGGCGTTGTTCAAATCCTCCATGTTAAGCACAGGCCGGTTGTCCCGGGCGGCCATAATGGCGGCTTCGTTCATGAGGTTACTGAGGTCTGCGCCGGTAAAGCCAACGGTTGCCCGGGCGACCATCCGCAAATCCACGGTTTCTGCCAGCTTCTTGTCCCGGGCGTGAACCGTGAGGATTTCTTCCCGGCCCTTAACATCCGGCGCGCCCACATAGATCTGCCGGTCAAACCGACCGGGTCGCAGCAGGGCGGGGTCCAGGATATCGGGGCGGTTGGTGGCTGCCAGGACGATCACGCCCTCGGTGCGGCCAAAGCCGTCCATTTCCACCAGCAGCTGGTTCAGGGTCTGTTCCTTTTCGTCGTGACCGCCGCCTAAGCCGGAGCCGCGCTTGCGGCCTACGGCGTCAATTTCGTCAATGAAGATAATGGCGGGAGCCACCTTTTTGGCCTGCTCAAACAGGTCCCTTACGCGGCTGGCGCCGACGCCAACATACAGTTCCACAAAGTCGGAGCCGGAGATGGACAAAAACTGCACATCCGCTTCCCCTGCCACAGCGCGGGCAAGCAAGGTTTTACCGGTGCCGGGAGGGCCAACCAGCAGCAAGCCGTGGGGAATCCGGGCGCCGATTTTGGTGTATTTTTCCGGGTCGCGGAGGAAATCCACCACTTCCTGCAGCTCTTCTTTTTCCTCGTCTGCGCCGGCAACATCGGCAAAGGTCACCTTTTTGCCGTTAGGAAGACCCAGCACTGTCCGGGCCTTTCCGAATTGGCTCATGGGATTGTTGCTGTTCATTCTGCCCATGAAAAGCATCCAGATAAACAGCAGCACGCCGCCTACAATCAGCAGGGGCAAAATCAGGTCATATACGGAAAAGCCTTCCTCGGGGATAAAATCGTAGCTTTCCAGCACGCCGCTTTGGCTCTGTTTTTTCAGCAGCTCGCTCATTTCCAGGCGGAAGCTTTCCGGATCAGCCAGATTGCACACCAGAGAGGTTTTTTCGTTGTAGGGGTTATAAAGATTCAGTGTGATGGTTTGCTCCTCCACCACAAAGCTTTTTACCTGCTCATCTTCAAACAGCGCCACGATTTCAGAATAGGAAAGGTTATCGAGTCCGCCGTCAAACAGACCGAACACCCAGGAAAACAGCAGCGCCAGTATGACCAGATAAATGAGGACGGAAACATAACTGGTTTTTCTCAAAATATGGGTTCTCCTTAGCGATTAGTAAAGTTCCGGCTTTAATACGCCCACATAGGGAAGATTCCGGTAGTATTCGTTGTAATCAAGACCGTAGCCCACCACAAAGGCGTTGGGAATTTCAAAGCCTACATAGTCTGCCTTCAGTGTGATACCCGGCTTTCTGCGGGAGGGCTTGTCAAGCAAGGTGCAGATTTTAATGGAAGCAGGTTCTTTTTTCAGCAGGTGATGGTATACAAAGTTGAGGGAGGAGCCGGTGTCAAAAATATCCTCCAAAATCAGAACATGGCGGCCCTTAATGTCAGAGCTCACATCCCGCTTGATCACCATAGAGCCGGTGGAATCGGTACCCTGATAAGAGGAAATCCACATAAAATCCATTTCGCAGGGCACAGTGAGCTTGCGGATCATATCCGCGTAGAAAACCACAACGCCCTTCAAAACGCCTACCACCAGAGGGTTCTTTCCTTCGTATTCCTTTGAAAGGACTTCGCCCAGCTGGGCAATGCGGTCTTGAATTTCTTTTTCGGAAATGAGTACCTGCTGAATATCCTTTTCCATGTTTCATGCTCCTCTTTTTCTCTTTATAGTGTGGAAAACTGAATCTGCACGGCGGGCAGCTGGGCTGCCGCGCGGTTCCTATTTACGCCAATGCCGTATACCCCCAGCACGCCCAGACTATCGGATAGCACCGGGATTTGGGGGCGCTGAGCGGCGGGGATTTTTTGGTCGATAAACAGTTTTTTCAGGCTTTTGGTGCCGCCGGGCAGAGTGATTTCATCTCCCGGGCGTCGGGGGCGAAGCACCAAATCTCCCTGAACGGAAACAGTGAAAGTGCTTTCAGTGTTAACAATGCTTTGGGCGGGGGAAACTGTAATTTTCAGGTTAAGGGCTGGGATTTCTGCGCTGCCCTCCAGAGGCAAAACCAATTGGGGGAGGGGGGAAGCTTCAGAAAGAACACAGAGCCTATCGTAGCGCCGGGTGACGGTTACGCCTCCCGGAAAATCCGCTTTTGCCGAGGGGTTATCGGAAAACACCAGGCTTTCTGTCAGCGCGATGTGCCTGGACTCCGGCTCGTGAACGCCGTGGGCTTTCAAAAAATGCTCCAAACTTCTCGCCCGGACAGCAGGCGTCTGGGCTTTCAAGTCGGAAACGGTAAATTCCGCTTCCGCCATTTCCAGCAGCGCCTGCTCGTCGCGCCGCAGCCGCATGGCCATCTGGGAAGTGTTTTCTGCAAATTTGGGGTTTTCCTGTGCCAGCAGCGGCATGACATGATGACGCAGCCGGTTGCGAAGAAAGGTATCCTCCAGATTGCTGCTGTCGGTGACATAGGGGATGCTGTATTCCTCCAGAAACGCAAGCACCTGCTGCCGGGTAACTGTCAGCATGGGGCGAATCCGCTGGCCGCTGACCGGGGCGATGCCCCCCAGACCCTTCAGACCCGTGCCTCTGACAAGGTGCATCAGCACGGTTTCTGCGTTGTCGTCTGCAGTGTGGGCAGTGGCGATTTTGCCGTCCAGGCTGTCTAAAAAGGCGTACCGGGCATCCCGGGCTGCCGCCTCAAGACCTTTTTTGCCGGCTGTTACCTTGCCGCTGCCCTCGAAAAAGGGAATGTTGTAATCCCGGCAGAAATCCCGGACGAACCGGGTGTCCCGCAAAGATTCTTCCCCGCGAAGACCGTGGTTAAAATGGGCAGCCGCTAGCCGGATGCCCATTTTTTTCTGCAAAAGATACATACACCACAGCAGCGCCATGGAATCCGCGCCTCCGGATACGGCGCAAATCACCTGCTCGGAGGGAGAAACCATGTTATAGCGCCGAAGCTGGTTTACCACTTCATTCAACATGCTTCCACTCCGGGTCAGAGAACAGCTGGTACTGAGGAATCCACTGCAGCTTTACCGTGCCGGTTTCACCGTGGCGGTTTTTCGATACGATACATTCGGCAATGCCCTTGTCCTCGGTGTTGGGATTGTAGTATTCATCCCGATAAAGGAACAAAACTTCGTCGGCATCCTGCTCGATGGCGCCGGATTCCCGAAGGTCGGACATCATGGGCCGCTTGTCGGTGCGGCTTTCCGGGCCACGGGACAGCTGGCTAAGACAAATCACGGGAACGTTCAGTTCCTTGGCCATAATCTTTAAGGCCCGGGAGATTTCGCCCACCACGGTCACCCGGTTTTCGCTGTTTTTGCCATAACCGGAGCCGCTCATCAGCTGCAGATAGTCGATGACCACCAAGCCTAAATTGTCCAGACGGCGGCACTTGGCGTTGATGTCAGCTACTGTAATGGAGGGATTGTCGTCAATACGGATATCGGTCTGGCTCAAGGAAACGGAAGCCATGGCCAGGCGGGACCATTCCTCCTGGGACAGCTTGCCGGTGGCCATTTTCTTGCTGTCTACAAAGCTCTCGGTGGACAGAAGGCGCATAGCCATCTGCTCCCGGGACATTTCCAGGTTGAAAATTGCCACGGTCTTTTTATACTTCTTCGCCACATTCAGCGCAAGATTCAGCGCAAAGGCGGATTTACCCATGGAAGGACGGGCAGCCACCAGGAACAAATCGGATTTGTTCAGGCCGTTGATGACTACGTCCAAATCCCGCATACCGGTGGAAAGGCCGGGGATGTTGGAGTCAGACTGGCTCAGCTCCCGCAGATTGTCAAACACCTTCTGCAGAACCGTGCCTACATGCTCCAAAGAGTCGCCCCGTTCACCCTTGCGCAGGGCGTAGATTTTCTTTTCCGCAAGCTCCAGAATTTCAGAGGGCGTTCCCACCTGGGAGTGGACGGTTTCAGAGATGTCCACTGCCGCCTGGGCAAGACCCCGGAGCATGGCTTTCTCCCGGACAATACCGGCGTAGCGCAGCACATTGGCGGGAGTGGGGGTGATTTCCATCAGCTGCATGATGTAATCCCGGGAGTTATCCCGGTACACGCCCTGCTCCTTCATCTTATCCAGCACCGTTACCGGGTCGATGGTTTGAGAGAAATTGAACATGGTGTAGATGGTTTCATAAATCTCCCGGTTTTGCTGCAGATAAAAATCTTCAGGCTGCAGCACACCCACCACATCGGCGACACAGCGGCTGTCGATGAGGATGGAACCAAGCACCGACTGCTCTGCCTCCGTAGACTGGGGCGGCTGACGGTTCAGCAATTCTTCATCCATGTGATTCTCTCCTTTCTCTTATCCATCAAAGGGGTCAGGCTTCTTCGATTTTCACCGTCAGAGGTGTGTTGATTTCATAGCCCAGCTTGCACTGCACAGTGTAGGTGCCAACTGCCTTGATGGGCTCTGCAATCACGATTTTCCGCTTGTCAAGAGCGATGCCGGACTTGGCTTTCAACGCGTCGGCGATTTCCTGGTTGGTGACAGAGCCAAAGAGTCGGCCTGCGCCGCCGCCCTTGGCGGTGACCACCAGAGTCATTTCCCGCAGCTTGTGGGAAATTGCCAGAGCCTCTGCCTTTTCCTTGGCGATGCGCTCCTGGGTGGCCTTGTCATTCATTTTCATGGTGTTGATAGCGTCGGCAGTGGCTTCCACAGCCAGCTTTCTCGGCAGCATAAAGTTGCGGGCGTAGCCGTCGGAAACCTCCAGCATTTGGCCCTTTTTGCCTTTGCCCTTTACATCCTGCAATAAAATAACTTTCATAGTAATTTACTCCTCATAAAACTCGTCAATGGATGCCACCAGTCGGTCAAGAACATCCTTTACGTTGGAATTTTCAATCTGCGCGCCGGCAGTAGCTGCGTTGCCTCCGCCGCCCAGGGGCTCGAGAATCATCTGGACATTGGCCTTGCCGATGGAACGGGCGGAAATGCTCACATGGTCTCCTTCGGGGTAGAGAACAAAGGAGGTGGTGATGCCGGAAATATTGAGAAGCTCATCTGCCGCCTGGGCAGCCAGCACCCGGGAGGTGGTGGTGTTGAGGGCAGCGATGGCGATTTCTTCCCGGTAAAGCCGGGAGGCTTTGATGATTTGATACTTTTCCATGGTGTCCTGGAAGTCGTTTTGCATCAGCTTCTTGACTTCCACCGTATCCGCGCCCCACTTGCGAAGCACAGCGGCTGCTTCAAAGGTACGCTCACCGGTGCGGACGTTGAAGCTCTTGGTGTCCAGGAAAATGCCTGCCAGCAGGCTCTTTGCCTCGATGGGCAGCACATCCGAGCGCTCCACGGAATACTGCAGCAGCTCCGTTACCAGCTCCGAAGCGGAGGAGGCGTAGGGCTCGTGGAGGTTCAAAACCACGGGGTCGATATAGTCGGCCGCCCGGCGGTGGTGGTCCACCACGCACACCCGGGTGATGGCCTCCAGCAGAGGCTTGTATTCCACCTGATCGGGGCGGTTGGTATCCACCACAATCAGGGTGCTGTGGTTATCGCACAGAAGCAGGGCGTCCTGACCGGAGATGAAAATATCGGCGTATTCAGGGGTCAGCTGGATTTCGGTGATCAAATCCTCGGAGGAGTTTTTGTTTACATCCAGCACGATATAGGCTTTCTTTCCTGCCTTGCGGCACATACAGCTGATACCCATAGCCGCGCCAACCGCGTCCAAATCCGCATTCTTGTGGCCCATGATAAACACATGGCTGCTTTGCTCCAACAGCACCATCATGGACTTGGCGGTGACACGGGAACGCACCTTGCTGGTACGGTCAGACTCTCTGGAACGACCGCCGTAGAAGGAGAAGTTGTAGCGGTCCTTTACAACCGCCTGGTCGCCGCCGCGGCTCAAGGACATTTCAAGGGAGAGGGCTGCGAAGTCGTAGCTTTCTTCAAAGGTGGCGCCGTCGATGCCCAAGCCAATGGAAAGGGAGGCTTCCAGGCCGGTGGGGTTTTCCACCCGGTGAATGTCTTCCAAAATGGAGAATTTGGCATCTACAATCCGGCCCAAATCCCGCTTTTCAAATACGAACAGAAAACGGTTTCGCTCCAGCTTTCTCAATAGGCCGTGGTAATCCTCGGTCCAGGAGGAGATAATGTCGTTAATCTGAGCGTTCATGCTGGAGATAGCGCCCTCCGGCAGATTTTTGGTCAGCTCCTCGTAGTTGTCCACCAGTATAATGGACACCACCGGGCGGGAGCGGACATATTCATCCCGCACCTGATACAGCTCTGTCAAATCGCTGAGGTAGAGCATGCCCAGAGCGGTGTTGTCCGGGTCGTCTGCCCGGACAGTAGCGCCGTAAAGGCGGTAGCGGCGGCCGGAGATGGTAAGGTCAAAGGGAGCTTCGGATTTGCCGGAAATCAGCCAGTCGATGCCCGCGTTGGGCAGGGCGGCGGTCAGCTTTTTCTCCAGATACTGGTCCTGATAGCCGGTGATTTTGCAAAAACGCTCGTTGGTCCACAAAATCCGGCTGTCCCCCAGACGGATCATGGCCATGGGGAAGGGGACATCCATGTTGCGGATTTGCTCCGGAACGGGGAAGGCGTTTTGAGCAAAATGCTGCAGCACCTTTTTCCGCCGCTGGCGGCAAATCAGGTAAAACACTCCCGCCAGAATGGCCACCACAGCTTCCGCTGCGGCCAGGATAAAGTTTTGGGTCAGCGCCGCAGCGATTACGAAGCCCGCCAGCACTGAAAAATACAGCCAAAGACCGGGCCAGAACAGCCGTCCCAGTTTCTTGTTCATACGCATTCCCTCCCCAAAAATGGATAAAATCCCATAGTACTCTAACTTTACAGATTATTATAACAAATCCCGGTCAAAGGTGCAATAGATTTTTCTTTTATTTTCCCCGGCGCGCCGCAGTTTTTACAGATGCAAAAATTTTGGTATACTTTTCACCGAAATTGTGTTATACTAAGCTAAGCGTGCGCCGGGAAGCGCAGACCCGGGCAACAAAGTAAGGTTCAGGAGCGCACCGCTCCTTACATAATCAGCAGGCGTTTATTTGGGAGAAAGGCGATTCAGGGCCGGCTTTCCAAAGGGGCGGCTGCCAGTTCTGTTATGATTTTTTTGTGATATTACGAAAGGAGCAATGGTTTTCATTGGCTGAAAAATTAAAAATTATTCCCCTTGGCGGTCTTGACGAGATCGGCAAGAATATCACCGTATTTGAGTACGGCAAAGACATGATCGCGGTGGACTGCGGCGTAGGTTTCCCGGATGAGGAAATGTACGGCGTGGATTTGGTGATTCCCGATTTTTCCTATCTGGTGGCAAACCAGAAGAAACTGAGGGGTATGTTCATCACCCACGGTCACGAGGACCACATCGGTTCCATTCCCTACTGCATGCAGCAGGTAAGATGCCCCATCCACGGCACTGCCATGACCTGCGGCCTCATCAAGCTGAAGCTGGAGGAGCACGGTCTGGCAAATGAAGTGAAAATGCAGGTGCACAAGCCCGGCGATGTGGTAAAGGCGGGTTGCTTTAGTGTGGAATTTATCCGTGTCAATCACTCCATCGCCGACGCGGTGGCCTTTGCCATCCACACCCCGGTGGGTACGGTTGTTATGACCGGCGACTTTAAGGTTGACCCCACCGCCGAGGGCGGCATGACGGATTTTGCCCGGCTGGGCGAATTGGGAAACAAGGGCGTTCTGGCTCTGCTGGCTGACTCTACCAACGCGGAGCGCCCGGGTTACACCCCCAGCGAAAGTGTGGTTACAGAGAGCCTGGACCGGCAGTTTAAAAACTGCGACCAGCGGATTATTGTCACCACCTTCGCATCCAATATGTACCGGATCCAGGCGGTGATTGCCACTGCTCAGCGCTACGGCAGAAAGGTTGCCGTATCCGGCAGAAGCATGGAGAACATGCTCAAGGTCGGCCAGGAGCTGGGCTACCTGAAGGTAAAGGCCGGCACGCTGGTGGATTTGGCGGCGGTAAAGAGCCTGCCGAAAAATAAGGTGGTCATCGTTTCCACCGGCTCTCAGGGCGAAAATATGTCTGCCCTTTATCGCATGGCGTTTTCCACCCACAAGCAGATTGACATCACCGCAGGCGACAGAATCATCATTTCCGCATCCGCCATTCCCGGCAACGAAAAGGCAGTGTCGAGAATCATCAACGAGCTGTATCGCAAGGGCGCGGATGTGGTGTACGAAAAGAGCGAGGGCCTGCATGTTTCCGGCCACGCCTGCCAGGAAGAGCTGAAAATTGTCCACGCGCTGTGCAAACCCAAGTTCTTTATCCCCGTTCACGGCGAACAGCGGCATCTGCAAATCCATGCCCGGCTGGCAAAAAGCATGGGTATGAACCCCAAGAATATCCTCATCACCGAAATCGGCAATGTTATTGAGCTCAGCGGCAAGACCGCCAAAATCAATGGCTCTGTAACCGCCGGAAAGGTGTTTGTTGACGGCACCGGCGTTGGCGATGTGGGCAGCGTGGTGCTGCGGGACAGAAAGCATTTGGCTCAGGACGGCATGATTGTTGTCTGCGTCAATCTTTCCAGCCAGGACGGCAGCATCGTGTCCGGGCCGGACATTATCACCCGTGGCTTTATCTATGTCAAAGAATCCGAGCAGCTGATGGAAGAGCTGCGGGAGGTGGCGATGGAGGCCATTGACCGCTGCGGCCGCAAGCGCAGCCGGGATTGGGCAACCATTAAGGCGGCCATTAAAAATGACCTTTCCGGCTACCTTTACAAGCACACCAAGCGCAATCCCATGATTCTGCCCGTCATTATGGAAATTTAAGTCAAAAGGGTGTGCCGCGAGGCACACCCTTTTTAAGGAGTTTGTATGCGTTATGACTTTGCCCCCATGGAGGGGCTTACCGACAGCATTTACCGCCGGATTCACCATCGGTTTTTCCCCGGCGTGGACAGATACATAATGCCCTTTTTATCCCCGACGGTTCACCGGTCTCTGACCCATAAGGAAGACCGGGAGCTGCCCTTTGCCGACAAGGAGGATTTTGTGGCAGTGCCTCAAATTCTTACCAAGTCAGCTGAAGATTTTCTCTGGGCAGCCCAGGTGTGCGCTGACAGAGGCTACCGGGAAGTAAATCTCAATTTAGGCTGTCCCTCGGGAACGGTGGTTTCCAAGGGAAAAGGAAGCGGTATGCTGTCGGATTTGGCTGGGCTGGATGCTTTTCTGGAGGAGATCTTCTCCCGGTGCGTACTCCCCATATCCGTAAAAACCCGGCTGGGGTTGACACAGCCTGAGGAATTTCCCGCCATTTTGGAGATTTTTAACCGCTATCCCATGGTGGAGCTGACTGTCCACCCCAGAGTGCGCAAGCAGTTTTACGATGGCGATGTGAACCTGGAAATGTTCCGTTACGCCCATGAAAACAGCCGGAATCCTCTGTGCTACAACGGCGACCTGAAATCGAAAGCGGATATAGAAAAGATTGCCCGGCAATTCCCCCAAATCAACGCCGTGATGCTGGGAAGAGGGCTGGTTGCCGACCCGTCCATGCTCTCCCAAGAGCCTGCCGATGCCGCCAAATTGGAGGCGTTTATGAACGAGCTGCTGGAAAATTACATGGAAGCGTTTGGCGGCAGCCGTAATGCCATGTTCCGCCTGAAAGAAAACTGGCATTTTCTCATCACCCGGTTTTCGGGGGCGGAAAAGCTGTGGAAACGGCTGCGGAAAACCACGGATTTAGGAGAATATAAAGCCGTTTGTGGGGAAATTTTCCATACCCTGCCCCTGATTTCACCTGAGAACGTAGAATAACACGCAAATCATTTGCAACGCGCTTCCCAGCACCACGAAAATGTGAAACACGGAGTGAAACCACTTCTTTTTGGAGCCGATGCCGTATAAAACCGCGCCTATCGTGTAGGCGATGCCGCCCCACAAGAGGAAGAGAAAACCTGTTTCTCCCAGTACCTGCCGGGCCTTATCCATAAAGGGAAGGATGGCCCAGCCCATGCAGATGTAGCAAATCATGGAAAAGACATTGTACTTTTTCAGGTCGATGGCTGTCAGGGTTACCGCAAGGGCGGTTAAGCCCCACTGAAAGGCGGTTAAGCCCCAGGCAAGGGCGGGATAGGCCGGGCGCAGAGCCACCAGAGTGATAGGGGTGTAGGTTCCTGCAATGAGAAAGTAAATGGTGCAGTGATCCAGCACCTGCAGCACCTTTTTCCCCATGCCCGGGCGCAGGCCGTGGTAAATGCTGGACATGGCGTACAGACAGATCATGCCGGCGCCGTATATAATAGCGCTGACGGTGCGGTAGACATCGGCGCGGAGCACGCTGAAGAAAATTCCCGCCAGAAGCGCGAGGATCCCCAAACCGCCGCCTGCAATATGGGTGACCATGTTCATGATTTCTTCGCCCTTGGTGTAGCTGGGCAGCTTGCGGTTGCAGAGTTTGATTCGTTTCATTTTGCCGCTCCTTTTTCCGGGTAGATAGCTTGATGGTAGCACATTTTGAGAAATTGTAACCCTACCGGGACAACAAATCCCTCGAAAGGCAGGAGAATAGCGGAATCTACCCAAAAGAGAGGCGTAAAAGTGTTGACAAAGCGGCCTGTTTTCGTTAGAATACAGAATAGCCATGGCTGAGGTTGCGTTTTTCATCAGTATCCCGGCGGATTCGGCAAATGCCGCCAGGGGAAAGGGGAAAACGCCGAAGGTTCTGCTTTTCGCCAAAAAAGCCGTTCCTGGGACTGCGCAGAATATGCGCAGGACTGTCATCTGTTTAGATGGAGTGCTGACCAGGGGAGAGTAAGTGTTTATGCCCTGTGTCGCAAGTGACATGGGGCATTTTTTGATAAGGAAGTAAAAGATATGAAAAAGACAGCGTTTTTATCTCTGGAAAAGGCGAAGGAGATTGCCCAGGTAATTCCCACCCCCTTCCATATTTACGATGAGGCGGGCATCCGGGCCAACGCCCGGGCGTTAAAGGCGGCTTTTTCCTGGAACAAGGGCTTCCGGGAATACTTCGCCGTTAAGGCTACCCCCAACCCCTACATTCTGCAAATCCTCCACGAGGAAGGCTGCGGCTGCGACTGCGCCACCTATACGGAACTGCTGCTTGCCGAGGCGGTGGGCATCACCGGTCACGATGTGATGTTCTCCTCCAATGTTACTCCCCGGGAAGACCTGCTGAAGGCCTACGAAATGGGGGCTTACATCAATCTGGACGATGCCACTTATGTGGATTTTCTGGAGCAGGTGGTGGACAAAGTTCCGGAAACTGTGTGCCTGCGTTACAATCCCGGCGGCTCTTTCAGCCTGGGCAATACCATCATGGATATGCCCCGGGACGCCAAGTACGGCATGACGGAAGACCAGATGGCAGGCGCGATTTTGAAGCTGATGAAGCTGGGCACAAAGCACTTCGGCATCCATGCGTTCCTGGCCTCCAACACCACTACCAATGAGTACTATCCCGAACTGTCGGCCAATCTGTTCCGCCTGGCGGTGCGGCTGAAGAATGCCACCGGCGCTCACTTCAGCTTTATCAACCTTTCCGGCGGCATCGGCGTGGACTACCGCCCGGAGCAGCCCTGCTGCGACATCGCTGCCATCGGCGAGGGCGTGCGGCTGCGCTTTGAAAAATACATGGTTCCCAACGGCTTGGGAGATGTGGCGATTTTCACGGAGCTGGGCCGGTATATGCTGGCGCCTTACGGTCATCTTGTTTCCACAGTACTGCATCAGAAGCATATTTACAGAGAGTACATCGGCCTGGACGCCTGCGCCGCGGATTTGATGCGGCCTGCCATGTACGGCGCTTACCATCACATCACGGTGCTGGGCAAGGAAGACGCCATTTTGGACCATGTGTATGATGTTACCGGCGGCCTGTGCGAAAACAACGATAAATTCGCCATTGAACGCAGCCTGCCGGAAATCCACATCGGAGATATTTTGGTCATTCACGACACCGGCGCCCACGGCCATTCCATGGGCTACAACTACAACGGAAAGCTGCGTTCTGCCGAGGTTCTGCTGCGCCCTGACGGCAGCTTTAAGCTCATCCGCCGGGCGGAAACCCCCAAGGATTATTTTGCTACTTTCGACGGCACGGAGTTCACATTCAACTGCTGAATTGGTAAAATTGCACAAAATTAGAGGCGAAAATTTTGCACGGAAAAGGCGTTGTTTACAATAAATTTTCATCCTATTTGGCTCAAACTGTGATATAATAGCAGTGGGCGGGATAACCGCCTGTCATTGCGTTAGTGAGGAGCCAATATGAACAACATCTTATTTTTCCTAAAGCCTAAGGCCATGTGCGCCTATCTATATGATGATTTTACCTTGCGTCAGGCCCTGGAGAAAATGGAAGCCTCCGATTATGCGGCGCTGCCTATTCTCAACAAGCGGGGCGAATATCGGGGCACGCTGACAGAAGGCGACCTGCTGTGGGGACTGAAGAATCTTTGCTACATGGATATTCGCCAGGCAGAAGCCCACAAAATCATGACCATTACCCGGCGGAAGGACAATGTGCCGGTTCGGGTCACCACCTCCATTCAGGATTTGGTGGAACGGGCGGCGGAGCAGAACTTTGTTCCGGTGGTGGACGATAAGGACACCTTCATCGGTATCGTCACCAGAAGCTCCATTATCCGCTACTGCCAAAGCCAGATGTTTGAGAAAGAATAAATGTATACATAGGCCGCTGCCTTTGGGCAGCGGCCTTTGCCATGTCTTCACAGGACTTGAAAAAGCAGTGAAAATTTGGTATACTACCAGAAAGTATACCTTGGAGGAAAATTATGGACGGCGAACTGTTGAAAAAGCAAATCGGAACCAACATTTCTGCCTATCGCAAGCGTCTGGGGCTGACCCAGGCAGAGCTTGCTCAGCGGCTGAATTATACGGACAAAGCGGTATCCAAGTGGGAACGGGGGGACTCCATGCCCGATGTTTTGACTTTGGTGCAGCTTGCCGAGCAATTTGATGTTTCGGTCAATGACCTGGTGACAGATCCCAACGCCCTGCCGGAGCAGACCGGCGCAGTGCAGCAGGTTATGGGCCGGGTGGTGGAAAAGACCCTGAAGCGCAAGGCAAACAAGCGGATCATCGTAGGTCTTTCCTCGCTGCTTGTGTGGTTTGTGGCGCTTTTAGCGTATGTGGTGATTTCCAGCATTGGCATTCATAACAGCTGGCTGGCCTTTTTCTACGCCGTGCCGGCAGATGCCATTGTGGTGCTGAGCCTGCGCTCTGCCTGGCGGGATTTCCGCTCCAATCGGCTGCTCATCAGCGTCATGATGTGGGGCGTGCTGCTCAGCCTTTACATGACCCTTTTGATTCTCGGCGGCGTCAATGTGTGGCGGCTGTTCCTGCTGGGAATTCCCGGTCAGCTGGCGATTATTTTGTGGTTTCGGATGTTCCGTTATGAGAAGAACAAGGAGGATACCCGTGGACAAGAAAGCCCTTCGCTCCCAAATCAGGGAGAAAAAACGGGAGATGACACCCCGGCAAATTGAGGGAAAAAGCGACGCACTGAAAGAAAAGTTCCTGAAAACGGAGCTTTATCAGCGCGCAGCCGCCATTTACGGATACCTGCCTTATAACCAGGAGGTTCGCACCGTGCCCATGCTGGAGCAGGCGCTTCGCGACGGCAAGCGGGTGGCAGTACCCAAGGTGGTAGGCGATGACATGGTGTTTATCTATCTGGAGGACTTTTCTCAGGTGGAAAAGGGCTACGCGGGAATCCCCGAGCCTATCGCCGATGGCCCGATTGCCCAGGATAAGGACGCTTTGGTGCTGATGCCGGGTCTTGCGTTTGACCCCCAGGGTCACAGAATTGGCTACGGCGGCGGCTTTTACGATCGGTTCTTAGCCCAGGAGCCGGAGCATCCCACTGTGGCCCTTTGCTACGATTTTCAAATGTTTCCCGAGCTGGAAACCGAGGAATTTGACATTCCCGTGGATCTGGTTTTGTGGGCATAAACACATGATTTGCCGGAAAGCTTAGGCTTTCCCGGCGTGGAGGATACGAATGCATATTCCAAAAGGAACTACCGCCCAGCTGGAGCTGGTAACCTTTCAGCAGGCTTTGGCGGCGGCTGATACGCCCAATGAAAGCTACGATGTTAATAAGTGGATTTACGCCCCCAACTTTTACTCCGAGTATCGGTACATCTTAGGCACAAGAGGCAAAAATCCCTTGATTTGCATTGGCATCAATCCGTCCACGGCAGAGCCGGGGAATTTGGACAACACCTTAAAATCCGTAGAGCGAATCGCCATGCACAACGGATTTGACAGTTTTATTATGTTCAATGTTTACGCCCAGCGGGCAACCAACCCCGATGCCATGGAGAAAGCCTGCAATTTATCCCTTCACCGGGAAAACCTCCAGGCGTTTCGCTATGTGCTTTCCATTTCCCAAAAGCCTGCGGTGTGGGCGGCCTGGGGCGCGATCATTGAAAAGCGGGGGTATCTTGCCCAGTGCCTGAAGGATATGGTAGAGGCGGGCAAGGAGTATGGCGCCAGCTGGTACTGCGCCGGGGCTATCACCAAAAAAGGACATCCCCACCACCCGCTGTATTTGAGAAAAGACGAGCTGCTGAAGCCTTTTGATGTGGACGCTTATTTGGCATCCCGGGAGGACTGACTATGGATTGCGACCTTTGCGATACCTGCTGGTATTTCGATTATGACGAAGAGTACGACGAGTACTATTGCATGATGGATTTGGATGAGGACGAGGTATACCGCTTCTTCGCAGGCGGGAGAAAGACCTGTCCTTACTATCGGCAGGGTGATGACTATACCCTGGCAAGGAGACAGTAATATGAAATCGCTGATATGGATACTGCCGGTGGCCTTGCTGCTGTGCGCCTGCGCGGCCCAAGTCCCGGAAGCTTCCCAAACACAGCCCTCTCAGGGCTTGTATGACCCCACCCATTCGGTGCAGGAGGATACAGACGGCGCTTTGGAAGCCTATCCTCTGGGAGATTTGGAATTTCAGGCGCTGGCGGTGATGGGAAATGACTATCTTCTCTTCGGAGAAAACAAGCTGACCCTGCTTTCAGGCGCTTATTTGACACCCGTCACCACAGTGGACGCTCCCGGTTTACCCCTGCCCGGCAACGGTCAGATTCAAATCAATGAAAAGGGCGTTTGCTATTACAGCGCCAGTGATCGGGCGGTGGTGTTTCTGGGAGAAACACTGCTGGAAATCGGCCGCCTGCAGCTGACAGAGGACATCACCGGCACAGCCTGTCTGTCCCCGGATTGGAGCAAGCTTTACTACTGCACCCCCGGCTGCCTGAATGTGCTGGATATGGGAAAAGGAACGACCCAAATTCTGCGTACGCTTAACAGCGACGAGCATGGCGTTACGGGAATTCTGATGGACGGAAAGGTGCTGCGCTGCTACACAAAAAATCCCACCGGCGCTATGACCTACAGCCTGGTAAACGCCCAAACCGGCGCGACCCTTTATCAGGGCCCGGAGTTTCAGAATATCCAATCCTTGGGCGAGCGCTACTATTTCAGCTGCCAGATGGGCCCGGTCACGGCCCATGTATTCGGCAAGGAAGAGGAAGCTGCCCGCTGCTTGTATCCTACCCAGGAGCAGACGGTTTTCCCTATTTTGGAAAACGATGCGCTGGTTCGGCTCACCCGCGCTGACGGCGCCATTACCATGGAATATCTGGAGCTTTCCACTGGCCGCCGGACGGCGTCCATCACGTTGCAGGATGTGGAGCAGGTGGAGAGTGTGTGCGGCGGCAGAGGCTGCGTGTGGTTTAAGTGGGAGCATACGCTGTACCGCTGGAATCCCGCCCAAAATCCCGTGGAGGATGAAACGGTTTATACCATACCCTATGCCACCCGGGAAAACCCGGATACGGCAGGTCTTTCCCGGCTGGAGGAGGCCGTAAGCCAGATGGAGCAGACCTGGGGCGTGGATATTTTATGGCAGGAAGAACCCGTCGCTTTTGTGCCCTTTGAGGGTTACCGCTTTGATACGGAGTATGTGCCTCAGGTGTACGAGCGGCAGCTGGCTCTTTTGCAGCAGGCGCTGGAGCATTTCCCCAAGGACTTTTTTAGAAAGGCTGCCGCCTGGACGGAAAATCCTTTGCACATTGTGTTGGTGCGTGGCATTTACGGAGAGCCGGATGAGGGAACGCTGTCCTCCGCGCCCAGTGTGTTTTATCAGCTGGAGGGCAAGCTGTATTTGGCCCTTTCACTGTGGTCTGATTTGGAGCGGGCCTTTTATCACGGCGCAGCCCATTTGATTGAAACGCCTATTTTAAGCAACTGCACCGCTTACTATGAGTGGAATACCATGAATCCGGAAGGGTTCCTTTACGATAACGATTACATAGCCAATCAAAATCGGCAGGACGAGCAATATCTCCAGCCGGGAAATCAGTATTTTATTGATATGTATTCCATGAGCTTTGCCACGGAGGACCGGGCAAGAATTCTGGAATACGCCTGCCTGCCGGGAAATGAGGGGTATTTTGCCTCCCCGGTTTTACAGGAAAAGCTGAAACGAATTGCCGGAGGCATTCGCAAGACCTTTGATTTGCCCGAGGGCAGCTATTTGTGGGAGCAATATCTGATTACGCAATAAGGGGAAAGGAATGTGGGTATGAAAAGAAGACTTGGGTCGGCGCTGCTGACGGTGTGGTTGCTGCTTGGCGCGCTCTCTGTTACGGCTTATGCCGGCGCAACGGAGACGGATTCTTTTCTTCCCGGCTATACCCTGACCGGTGACGGCGCGGCGGATATGATTTCCATCGCCCTTGCTCAGGAGGGCAGAACCGGCGCGGAGTTTGGATATGATGACCAGTGGTGCGCCTATTTCATCAGCGATTGCGCCAGAATAGCCGGGCAGACCCCGGCCATTCCGCCCCACGGCACCTGTACATACTTATACCAAAGAATTCTCAATGCCGGCGGCACCATTACCACCAATGACCCCAAGCCGGGAGATATTTGTTTTATCAACTGGAAGGGCGGCACCCGGATGTCCCATGTGGAGCTGGTGTATCGGGTGGAGGACGGCTTGATTTACACCGTCGGCGGCAACACCGGCGGCGGAGATACCTATCAGGTGCGAAAGGTTGCCCTGCACGCCCCCATTGACGAAAGCTGTATTCTGACCATTGTACGGCCGGATTACGGCAGAACCGCTGCAGAAAACGAGAACATCCAGCCTACCCAACCGCCACAGCCGGAAATCTACACGGTTTATTACAACAGCGACGGTGGTACGGGCTTGCCGGAAAACCAGAAAAAGACCGAGGATATTCCCTTGAAACTGTCGGAGAAGATTCCCGAGAAAGAGGGATACCGTTTTTTGGGCTGGACGACCCGAAAGGGAACCTGGTACAATCCCGGAGATTTTTACGACCAAAACTACAATGTAAATCTGTATGCCAACTGGGAGTTCATCCCCACAGAGCCGCCAGCGCCGCCGGAAACAGTACCGGAAACCATACCGGAAACTGTACCAGAAACTATTCCGGAAACCATACCGGAAACTGTACCGGAAACCATATCGGAAACTGTACCGGAAACGATTCCGGAGACCGTACCCGAAGCTAAGCCGGAATGGCATGAAAAAGAAGATAAAACAGTGTGGAGCGGGTGGGTGTTCTTTTTGGCGCTGATTGCCCACTGGCTGATGCTTTGTTTGCCGTTGTGACGAGAAAGGAAATTTCAGTATGGAAAAGCGATATGTTTTAGGCGTGGAATTAGGCTCTACCCGCATCAAAGCGGTAGCCCTTGACGAAGACCACCGGGTGGTTTCTTCCGGCGGCTACACCTGGAAAAGCAGCTTTGAAAACGGGGTTTGGACTTATGATATGGGTCTTGTATGGCAGGGGTTGAAGGCTGCCGTACAGGGCATTGATTGCCGCGATCAGGTGGCGGCAGTGGGCATTTCCGGCATGATGCACGGCTATCTTGCCTTTGATGAAAACTGGAATCTTTTGGTGCCCTTCCGCACCTGGCAAAACACCATTACCGCCCAGGCGGCAGCAGAGCTCACCGAGGCATTTTCCTTTAATGTGCCTCAGCGCTGGAGCATTGCCCATTTGTATCAGGCGGTGCTGAACAAAGAAGCCCATGTGGGAAAGATTGCCCACATCACCACTTTGGCAGGCTATGTCCACTATATGCTCACCGGCGTCAATGCCATTGGTATCGGCGAAGCCTCGGGTATGTTTCCCATTGATTCGGATACGCTGGATTATAACGAAAATATGCTGGAAATCTGCCAGAAAATGCTTCGCGACCACGGTTTTCATGGAAATCTGCGGGAGGTTCTTCCCAAGGTTTTGCCCGCAGGCGAATTTGCCGGCTGTTTGACACAGTCCGGCGCGGCGCTTTTGGATGGACTGCTCCAGCAGGGCGTTCCCTTTGCCCCTGCCGAGGGCGATGCAGGCACCGGCATGACGGCTACCAATGCCGTAGCCCCCAGAACCGGCAACATTTCCGCAGGCACTTCCATTTTCGCCATGGTGGTTTTGGAGCGTCCTCTGGGAAAGGTTTATGAGGAAATTGACATGGTCACCACCCCCAACGGCAAAGCCGTGGCCATGGTTCACTGCAATAACTGCACCAACGATTCCAACGCCTGGGTGTCGGTTTTGAAAGAAACCGCCCAGCTTTTGGGCGCGGATGTGTCCGATGGCGAAGTTTACACCAAGCTTTATGAAAAGAGCCTGGAGGGCGACGCCGATTGCGGCGGCGTTCTGGTGTGCAACTATATGGCAGGCGAGGGCATTACCCATCTGGACGCAGGTAGACCCTTGGTGCTTCGCCGCCCGGACGCCAATTTCACCTTGGCCAATTTCTTCCGGGCGACATTGTATGCCACCATGGCCACCCTGAAGCTGGGTATGGAAATCCTGGAAAAGGAGCAGGTGGTCATTGAATCTCTGACCGGACACGGCGGCCTGTTCAAGACCCCGGTTGTGGGCCAAAAATACATGGCGGCAGCCTGCAACGCGCCGGTGACCTGCATGGAAACCGCAGGCGAGGGCGGGCCTTACGGCATGGCGCTTTTGACGGCGTATTATTTGAATCGGCAGGAAAAGGAAAGCCTGGAAGACTATTTGAATCGCCGTGTGTTCTCCCATGTGGCAGGCACAACCTTGCAGCCGGATGAAAAGGATGTGGCAGGGTTTAACCGTTATATGGCCCAGTATGAAAAGCTGGTGAAGGTGGAAACCTATGCAGTGGAGGTAATGGAATGAACCACGCAGAATTGGCAGGGGAGCTGTTTTTTAACGGCTACAACTGCGCCCAGGCAGTGGTGGTGGCGTTTTCCGATGTCACGGGTCTGAGTAAGGAATTTTCCTCCAAAATGGCGTCCTCCTTTGGCGGCGGCATGGGCCGGATGCGGGAGGTCTGCGGCGCGGTCAGCGGTATGCTGATGGTGGCGGGTCTGCTTTACGGCTACCACACGCCGGGAGATGATGAAATCAAGAAAGCCCACTATACCCTGGTGCAGGATTTGGCGGGGCAGTTCCGTGAGAAAATGGGCAGCATCGTCTGTCGGGAGATTTTGAAAAATCCCCCCTCTGACCCTGCGCCCACCCCCAGAACGGCGGAGTTTTACGCCAAGCGGCCCTGCGTGAGAATGGTGATGCTGGCGGCTGATATTCTGGACGCATATATTAGAGAGCATCCTGTTACCGATGCTCCGGCGGTTGGAAAATAATAGGGTTTACCGGGAAAAAAGCTGGTGCAAAAAGGAAAAAGCTATGCTATAATGCTAGCTGTGTCCTTTTGCTGGGCAACGATTGGGATGTCGCCAAGCGGTAAGGCACCAGACTTTGACTCTGGCATTCGTAGGTTCAAATCCTGCCATCCCAGCCAACTCAACCTCTGAAAACCGTCTTTTGAGCAGGAGTCGATCTCTTGCCCCGGCTGTGCAATTTGAAATGCTTGCAATGCATCCAGTATTCCTGCGCTTTCAAATTTTCATCCGGAACAATATCTTGGACTCCATGCGCAAAATCCGTCTTTCGAGGTTTCGTTTGATCCGCTAGCTCAGCTGGCAGAGCAACTGCCTTTTAAGCAGTGGGTCCGGAGTTCGAATCTCCGGCGGGTCACCAAAAAACCAGTTACCCTTTTAGGGTGGCTGGTTTTTTGCATTTCGGTTACGCCGGAGATTCGAACCATATAAATGCAACGCCTCCGGTGGGCTGTTGCCGCCGACGGTGGTGCTCCGCGCAGCGAATCCAAAACTTAATGATTGCCGGTGGCAATCATACCTCCATAAATGGTCGGAGAGGATTGTATTTGTATTCGAAATAATGGAACGGTTGGTTTTTATACCAACCGTTCCCCGTTAGAAAGAAAATTTATAATGAAAAACCGAATAATTTGTACCAAGACAAAGACCCGTTCTCTGTGTTCCGCTATTTTTAATTTAGATATCTGCAGCGCGAATCACACCGTTATCTAAATAGAACAGGTAACCGTTCAGCGCTATTGGAGATTCACCGGTGCATACTACCTTGGGATTGCTTCCATCCATATCCGCAATCACGATTTCATTTGTATCCATCTTTTCATACACCAACCGTCCATTATATACCGTAAACGATCGAATGGGGGCGCTAATGACCTTACGTATCGTTTCCCCATCCAAAGACATCTTGTTTAAGCTGCAATCACCCGCGCTAATAAAGTACACCGCCGATTCGCTTGCTGCCAGCTCAAAATGATAAGCACGGACAATCAAACGGTTTTTGCCATCAAAATCCGTTGAACAGACGCCCTCGCCCATATGTGTATACAATTTGTTTTCGGAAGCACAGATATTGGGATATGTGGAGTCAATGATTGCGGTCTTCTCCGTTCCGTCATGCTTCATACGGTATACCTTCCGGTCTGCAGTGGAGTAAAAAATATAGTCCTTACTCAAAGCATAACTGACTACATTTTCCTCAGACAAGACCGTAACTTTGCCATCGCAGAACTTACAGATTTGGCCTTCAAACACTACAGAATAGGCTACAGAAGCGTCCGTAAATTCCAGCGGAGTATCTAATTTCGTGCGTTTCAAGTAATAAACAGCCGTTTCACTGACGGTGATATGTGTCAGTGTTGCATCGGTACAGTTATCAATACAAACAGCATTCTTTCCGTCAGAATCACTCATATACAAGCCATCATTGTGTTCTGCATCTGTGTAATAATATTTGCCGTTTAAATAATTAACATACCCGCCCGAGTTCATATTGCAGGCAGCGGTAAAAGCATCCGGTACAGCACTATCAGGACCCGACATTGTTGTATTCGACTCACATGACGCAAGGGTAATGAGTATGATGAAAGAAATAACGAGGCACAAAATCTTCTTTTTCATTTTACTTCCCTCCATTTTGTTGTTTTAGCAGATAACTTCACTCCATTTGGTTATTACAGCAAAATAGTCATCTCGCTCATCATAAGAAAAATTTCTAGTTTCACTAACTTGGATGTGCCATGGCTCGCCTTCAACAGGTCTGATTAGGCCGTATTTTGGAATACCGCTCTGGCGATTGCAAGGGAATCTTCTGTCTGTGCTGCCGGATCGTGCGTCAACATCCAGTCAATCACATTGTTGTAATGCGTTGTATTCATCTTTATTATATTCCTTCACCACATATTTGCAAGGAATTTCTCGTCCTTGGCGTACACATTTTCTACCTGCAGGACATCAAGAGTAGTTGTCACACAGCATCAAAGGCTGATATCCTCAGGTTCCAGCGCAGAGGGGCAGTAGGGCACCCATGCTTCCGGCCGGCAGGTACGCCCTTTTGCCGCATCACCCACTCGTGCATTGTGTAGCCGTTCTTCAGCTTTTTGTTGATCGGTGTAGCTGAATTCACACCAAATTACATCTTCATTATTGAAGACCTCCTTTGTTTTTTTGCATTTGCAGCTGCACCCTAAGTATAAAAACAACCCTGACAGCTACTGTCAGGGTTGAAAAATTTTTAGACTTTTTTACATAATCAAGGGATATCCAACCTGTGCCGGATTTGAGTTTTTCCCATTTCGCGGTATCAAGCCCCTGCCCTTCTTCCACAAAGGTGTAAGCACCATGATCGGTGACAGAACCAGCTTTGCTTTTTTTGCAACGGTCAAAAATTTCTTATGGGATAGGGCTGCGGTCATCTGCGCGTTATTGTATCTGCATAATGACCAGGTGCGCGGAAACCGGGCGGGTTCCGCCTGCCAGAGGCGTAATCGTCAGCGCTGCAGCGGTTCCTTCGGGGTTGCGTACCGTCAGAACCGAGTCAGTAACGGTGGTTTCCACAATTGCCATGCCAACGATTTGGGAGGTTCCGGTTGCGCGGCCTGCAACCGTATATGCCAAATCCTCGCCGTTCAGGGTCAAAATCAGCTGTCCGGCCTCGGTGACGCTTACCTGGAACAGCACCGCATAAGTGCCGATTTGCGCCAAATTAAAGGAACTGGGCCCGGATCGGGCGATGCCGGAGCCGCTGCTTGGGCCGTCCTGGGGGAAACTGACATCCGTGCCCGCTGCAACGGTTGCGGCGTTATCAGGGGGCATGAGGGCGAAGAAATCGGCATAGTTCAGAATGCCGCCGGCAGGCCCGGTTTCACCGACAGGACCCTGAGGACCAGCGGGCCCGGTTTCACCGACAGGTCCCTGAGGGCCAGCAGGCCCGGTTTCCCCGGCAGGTCCCTGAGGACCAACAGGTCCGGTTTCACCGACAGGACCCTGAGGACCGGCAGGCCCGGTTTCGCCGGCAGGTCCCTGAGGACCGACAGGCCCAGTTTCCCCGGCAGGCCCTTGGGGACCAATGGGACCCGCTTCGCCTGCCGGACCTTGCGGACCAATGGGACCGGCTACACCTGCAGGACCTTGGGGCCCTGCAGGACCCGCAACCCCGGCGGGCCCTTGAGGACCCACTGGGCCTGCTTCACCCGTTGGACCTTGGGGACCAACCGGCCCTGCAACCCCGGCAGGGCCTTGTGGGCCGGCTGGACCAGCGATACCCGCAGGCCCTTGCGGACCAATGGCGCCGGTTTCCCCAACAGGACCCTGAGGACCAATAGGACCGGGTACGCCTTCCGGCCCTTGAGGGCCTACCGGGCCTCTGACACCGGGAATACCCTGCGGTCCTTGAGGACCTCTCGGGCCAACCGGACCTTGAGGCCCTTGAGGGCCAGGCGGACAATTTGTACAGTAATAACATGGTTCCCGGTCTGCGCAGCTATGCTCTTTTGGGTGGTAGCGCTTGCAGGAATTATCATCGAATTGGGAGTTGCAGTTTCTGTCGTCAAAGCTATTGTATCTGTTCAATATAATCCCTCCTCATATTAAGGTTGTGCTGCATTCTATGTTTTTCGACACATTTTGACACATGGTAAACAGATGGCGGCTATCTGCCTGCGTCTATATTGAATGGCATCTTTCCATTATATGAGCAAGGGAGTCAGAAGGTTCCCGGGATCGCGAAAAGAGCCAACACCCAGCTGGGTGTTGGCTCTTCGTTTACAAAGGGAGGTTATGTCTGCTCCCGGCTGATTTGTTTCTTGCCGTAGGTATCCTTTTGGCTGCAGCCGGCCCGACCGCCACCGGCGCAGGCGCAGGCACAAGCGCAGGCGCAGGCGCATCCGCCGCTTCTGTGGTGGCCGGAGCTGTGGGAATGGGTGGCGTTGTAGCGGTTGACCGCCCGGATGTAATAGGGGTTGGATCTGCCGTAGGCGTGGACATGGAAGCCATGGCCGGTGAGGAAGCCTCGTCCGCGGTGGTAGGAAACCACACTGTCCACCACCCAAACCTGGAAAATGATCAGGAACGCCGCGCCTAAAAATGCCAGCACAATGATGGCGGTTTTGTCTTCGTTTAAGGAATTGTAAGCGCCGTCATCGTCAAAGGGCTGATAGTTTACGGTGGCGCAGCCGTTGAAGCTGTCCTTGCCGTAGCGCACGGTCATGGGAACATACTCGCCGCATTCCAGGCTGCCGCTCCAGACAAAGAAGCCTGCCTGCCGCTTCGATGCGGACACCGATTGAATGCGTCCATCTTCTGCCCACCGGAAGGAGTAGCTTTCCACGGGGGTGGTATTGAACCAGCAGGGGATAAATTCGTAGAAGTAGCCGTCTGCATCCTTGCAGAGCATATCCTTCAGGTTGATTTTGAAGGAAAATTCCAGCATTTCACCGCCGATATAGGGCCGATCCAGGTCAAGACGCAGGTGCACCTCGCCGTCGTAGTATTCTTGGGTGTAGTAGCGGATAGTGTCTGACACAGACTCGGGGTAGACGGAATAATTTTCGTTTGCCATGCCGATTTCAATCCAGGTCAGCTCCTCGGAGGTGTCCAGGGCCTCCCATACAAGATGATAGGAGATGTCCAAAGAGCCGTCATTTTTGGTGTCTACAGTGACATCGTACTGATGGATCCTATCCTGAGGCTGGGGTTCAAAATGGAATGCCGCCACGATGATGCCGATTTGAATCAGCAAAATGACAATCAGCAGAACCGTTTTTCCCACCGGGAAAGTCCGGGTTTTCTTGATGTAGCTTTCTTCGTAGGTTGCGTTGACGCGTCCTTGCTTCATGCCCGGTCACCGCCTTTCTTTGCCCGGAAGGGGCAGGAAAGGGCCTGCTCCTGGGTCATGCGGCGCAGCTTAACTGCCATGGGGTGATTCCAAATCTTTTTGAAAGGAACTGTGAGGATGTTGCCAAGACCTGCGTCAGCGCCCAGCCAGCTCTGGCAGGGAACCACTGTGCCGTCCGGCGCGATGGCCATATTGCTTAAGGCCGCGCCGCACATGGGAACATTCATGCCCAGCTCTTCCAGCTTTTCTTTAGGGATCAGGCCGGGAGAGGTGAAGTCCATTTCCATGTCCTTTTCGTTGCAGAAAGCTTTGGCGGTTTCAAGAATCCGACACAGCTCCTCTTGGGAAAGGTCATATTCTTTATGATTAATGTCTGCCATGCCGGTGCAGATCAAGCCGCTGACGGTGACAAATCTGACGCCCAGAGAGTGGATAAAAGCCAGGGTTTTGTCGTAGTCGGCGTTCTTTTGGCACAGTGGGGTGTTAACGCTGATGTCCAGCCCGGCAGCAACAGCGTTCTGGATGCCCTGAATGGTATCGGCAAAGTGACAGCTTCCCACCAGCGCATTGTGGACGGCTTCATCGTGGGAATAAAGGGTCACCTGCAGGCTGTCAAGACCGGCGGCCTTCAAATCCCTCACCAATTCCGGGGTCAGGTTGACACCGTTGGTATTCAGGCGGGTAACCATTCGCTTGGCATGGCCTACCAGCTCGGCAATGTCGCTGCGCTGGGTGGGCTCGCCGCCGGTGAAGGTGACCATAGGCACCCGGGCGGCATCCAAACGGTCAATAGCCTGCTTCCACTGCTGGGTTGACAGCTCCTGGGTGGCGGCCATTTTCTGACCTGCCGCGTAGCAGAACACGCACTTTTGGTTGCACTGCCAGTGGCCCTCCCCATCAGTCATGGCGCTTACCATCAAATCCATTCGGTGGGGCGCGGTCATGTGCTTACCGTAGGCGCGGATAGAAAGCTTTTCAATTTCCATATCCGGCTCGCCGCCCTGGGCGATGGCAAACAGCACATCCAGGAGCGCCGCCATATCCTCCCGGATTTCCTCTTCCGATGCGCTCCGGTACACTTTCCGCACATTTTGTACGGTGCGGCTGACGATTGCTTCCTCGTCAGCTTCGGTAATGGGCTTTCCGTCGAACTGATTCACTTCTTTCATGAAATAGGAAAGAATCAGCGCCCAGGAATAGCCGAGGGGCAGCAGATAGTAGCCGTTGAGAATGACAATGTACGCGCTGGAACGGAAAAGACGGAATTTGGGCGGCACCAGATGGATGCGCACCACCCCCGGCCCGTCTGGATTGAAGGTGCAGTGACTGACGCCGTACTTGTACTCCCGATATTGGGCTATCTTATGTTTGAATCCCATTTCGGCCTCCTGAAAATCTAAGAATGAAATTTTCTGGGGTTAATCGTTTCTGGAACATTTTTCCGCGTCGATGGCCAACACCAGCATCAGAGCGCACAGGGCGTCCTGGGGATTGTGGACATCAATGGTGTAGGTGTCAGTCCAGTTCCAAAGCTCTTTTGACACATTGGCGATGGGGATGCCGGCACTGTTGAGGATGTGGTAATCCCATTCAAACCAGTCGCCCTCTACCTGCCAGCCGTTGCAATCGATGTTATATTTGGGGCGGAAGAAGGTAAATTCCTTGCTGATGCAGCCCACATAACGCTCGCCCAAGTACATTTCAAATTTGGGGAGCCAGGTAAAAATCCGCTCCTTTACAGTGCCGATTTCCACACCCCGGGCATCGTAAATCTTCAAACAATGTCCCCAGGCAAGCTGACCTTTCACGGTGTATACTGTTTCGCCGGCTTCGTTGAAAATGTCATAGCTGTCAAACCAGGAAAATAACCGCTGCTTAAATAACAGTTTCATGCTTTTACCTCACTCTTTTCTGATTAAACGAACAAAAATACAATGCCGATGACAATCACAATGGCGCCGCTGATGCGGCCAAAGGATATGGCGGCCTCAGAGGGCTCGGCGTTTTTAAACCGCCAGCCGTATCCCAGATACCACAGCGCTTGGGGGGCAACCAGGTTCAAAATGCCCACGGCAATCAGAAGCAGTCCGCCGAAAATGCCTCCGACATTTGCCGGCTTGGACATGGTTTCCTGCATAACCGCCACAAGGGTGTCTCCGGGCGCGTAGACGGCTTCGCTGTAATCGTCGCTCCAACTGCCCTGACCCCTGCCGTCGGATTGGGAGTACCAATAGGTGGAGCCGTTGGGATAGGTGATGGTGATGTTGAAGGAAGAAGAATCTCCGGAAAGTTCATACCGATATGTATAAAGTGTGTCATAAATGGCCTTTTTTTCTGTGTCCACCCGATACATCGTACCGTTTTTACTCACGGTGTAGATGCTTTCTTGCTTGGCGCAGCCAAAGAGGGCAAAGGCCAAAAACAGGGCCAGTGCAGCAATCCAAAAGCGTTTCATGGGCAAGCGCTCCTTTCTGATTGATGAAAAAATTGGGACAATCAGGCGGCAGTGTCCCGGAAATTTAAGTGGATAGCGCCGATGCCGCCTTCGATGTCCACGCGGTTGTCGCCGGTTTCACTGCCTGCAAAATCAGCTGCAGGCTTTCCGTCGACGGTAATGCTTCCAATGGCTTTT
>JAFTMB010000052.1 GCA_017452605.1 Oscillospiraceae bacterium | reverse complement strand
TCTGCAGCCGCTTCATCAGGCACAGCGCCATGAAGTGACCAACATGCAGAGAATCTGCCGTGGGGTCAAAGCCGATATAGAAAGTGGCCTTGCCGTTGTCAATCATATCCCGAATTTCGTCTTCATTGGTCACCTGAGCAATTAAGCCTCTGGCAACCAGTTCGTCGTAAAGTTTCATATCCATAACCTCCAAAAAATAAAGCCCTCTGTCCTTTTACGGACAGAGGGCGTAAAATACGCGGTACCACCTCTGGTTCGCCGATACCTCGCAGCATCGGCCTCTGAGCGTCAAATAACGCTTCTCGCAATATCGGGCGAACCCGTCTTTCCCTACTACCCTTTCAGGAAAGCCACTCCAGGAGGTATTTCATCAAGCCCTGCTCACTGCCTCGCACCCATCGGCAGCTCTCTGACAGAAGGAATCCTGATTACTTCTTCCTTTCTTCGTGTTATGGCCATATCATAGCCAATTAGATATAATTTGTCAAGTAAATTATGCGCAAATCTCGCTCCAGCAAGGCAGCTCCGTAAGGAAAGTCGGGTCCATTAAATCCCAGCGTCTTTGGAATACCTTGGAGCTATCCACATAGGAATACTTTTTGTTATCCGCCTGGGTCAGCTTTCCGGTGGCTTCACCGGTATAGACCTCAAGGTGAAGCATCTCCGTGCCGCTGTTTGCCCGTAAAATTGTGCCGATTTTCTGGCCCTGGCTGACGGAGTCACCTTCTTTGACTTTGGGGTCTACTTCGCAATAACGAAGCACAGAACCATCGTCGTTTAAGACCTCAATGGCGTAGGTGTTTTGGTAAAACAAAGCAATCCGCTGCACAACGCCGTCAGTCATGGCATAAACCGCCGTACCGTGGGGCGCGACAAAGTCAACACCTGCATGGGCCCGGGTTCCGTTGCTGCGGGAAGAAGCGAATCTTCTGGAACCTGTAATTTCTCCAAACGCTGCTTCCAGAGGATTTGACCAGCTTTTTCGGCATTTGCTGCGAAATGCTGCAACTGCAGGCGCAACCTCTTCCTGATCGGCAGAATATGTAGGTTTCTGTGTTTCTGTAGGCTTGGATGGCTTGGTTGCCGCAGTGGATTCCTGAGTTGCGGCGGTGGACTCCATGGTGGCGGCGGTAGATTCCTGAGTTACCGCTGTGGATTGCTCCGTTGAACCTAAAGACTCTGTTTGTGTAGTGGAAATCGTTTGGCTTTCCTGGGAAGCGGAGTCCTGTGGCTCCGAAGGCGCAGGATCGGGTTTTTCTTTGTCGCTTACATAAACCGCAATGACAATCAAAACCGCCAAAACCACAGAGCATATAATCGCAGTTTTCTTCAACATAATGCCGCCTTACCCCTGCAGCATTTCTTCCGCGCTTTTCAGGGTGGTTTCTGTAATATTTGCGCCGCCAATAATTCGGGCAAGCTCCTCCATGCGGCCTCTGTGATCAAGAGGAGTCACCGTAGTATAGGTTCTGCCGGAATGCTCGGATTTTGCAATCAGCATGTGCGTATCGCTCAGTGCCGCAATTTGGGGCAAATGGGTAACGCAAAGCACCTGCTTATTCTTGGCAACGCTTTTCAGCTTTTGAGCAACCTTTTGGGCGGCTCTTCCGGATACGCCGGTGTCCACCTCATCGAAAATCAGTGTGCCCACCTTGTCCTGCTGGGCAAGCACATTTTTCATCGCCAGCATGATTCTGGCAAGCTCACCGCCGGAAGCGACTTTGCTTAAGGGCTTTAAGGACTCGCCTGCGTTGGCGGACATAAAAAACGCCACGCTGTCAGCGCCGCTGGGCGTGAGCTCCGATTCCGTAAACTCGCAGGAAAACTGCACTTTCGGCATATCCAGCTGGCTCAGCTCGGAAAGGATCTCTTTAGACATGGAAATGGCGGCCGCTTGTCTGCTGTTACGCAGCTGATTGGCCTTTTCCCATGTAGCAGCTTCCGCATCGACAAGCTTCTTTTCCAGTTTCTTTAAATGGTCGTCAGCAAACTCAATTTCATCCAGCTCTTTTTGGGCATTTTCGCAGTAAGCAAGGATTTCTTCGCAATTTGCGCCGTATTTTTTCCGCAATCTGTGAATCACATCCAGACGGCTTTCGATAGAGTCGAGTTCTTTGTCGGAATAGCTTAAGTCATCTTTCAAGCGCAGAACCTCTTCCGAAACATCCTGCACCTGATACATAAGGTCTGTCAGCTTTTCCTGTAAGGATACGTAGGCATCGGTAAACCTTGAAAGCCGGGAGAGCTCCCGCTGGGCTTGGGATAATAGACTTGCCGCGCCGTCGGAGTCCTCCCCACCGTAAAGACAATCTGCCGCGGCGTTCATGCCGTCAGCGATTTTCTCTGCGTTTTGCAGGATTTTCCGCCGCTCTTCCAAGGCTTCATCTTCCCCTGCAGTCAGCTCCGCCTTGGTGATTTCCCCAATTTGATAGCGAAGCATCTCCATGCGGCGAAGCTTTTCACTTTCATCCATGGTCATCCGGCGAATTTCCTGCCGCAGGCTTATAACAGCCTGATATTTCGCAAGGTAATCGTCCCGAATTGCCTGATTGTCAGCAAAATCATCCAAATAGGTTAAATGATTGCTTTCGTCAAACAAGCTGGCGGAATCGTGCTGTCCGTGAATGTTAATCAGCTGAATACCCAGCTGACGCAAAATGGAAACGGTAACCAATGCGCCGTTTACCCGGCAAACATTTCTACCGTCTAAGTAAATGTCCCGCTGAATCATGGTTTCCGGGTCAAATGGCACGCCGTTTTCCTGGAACCAGGGATATTCCGGTACGCCGGTAAATACCGCCCGTACTGACGCTTTATCTGCCCCGGTACGAATCATATCCCGGTACGCCCGCTCACCCAAAATGGCGGAAATGGCGTCAATTACAATGGATTTACCTGCGCCGGTTTCACCGGTCAAAACATTAAAACCGCTGTCAAAGGAAATGTCCGCCTGCTCGATGACAGCAATATTTTCAATATGCAAAAGACTCAGCACAGCGAAACATCCTCCTTTCTAAACTCAGTTCAAAAGATTTCTGATTTCTCCGCAGAATGCGGCTGCGGCGTTGTTATCCCGCATGACAATAAACACCGTATCATCGCCTGCCAGTGTGCCCAGCACAACGCTGAGACTCATGGCGTCAACGGCAGATGCCGCGGCAGATGCAAGCCCCGGCAGCGTATGAACAACAATCATGTTCTGGGCGTAGTCAAAGCTTGTGATGCATTCTCTGAAAATGGTGTTCAGCTTTCCGGAGAAGGTTCCGCTGACCTCGCTGGTAGAGGCGGCATAACGGTAAGTGCCAAAGCTTGTAAGCTCTTTAACGATTCTCAGTTCCTTTATGTCCCGGGAAATAGTGGCCTGGGTGCTGCGAAAACCGGCAGAGCGCAGTTCCTGCAAGAGCTGTTCCTGGGTTTCCACATTTTTATTGGAAATGATCTCCATAATCTTGGATTGTCTTTGATTCTTCATATTCTACCTCATCTTCTGAACTTCATATTAACAACATCAAAAAAGCTGTGATCCTTCAGCCGGATCAGCCGGGTCTTCAGCTCGGAGCGTTTGATGATCGCGGTATCCCCCATCTGCATTTTAACGGCTTTGCCGCCGTCAACGCTTAAGAATGCATTCCGTCGGGCGTTTTTCACCAAACCAACGGTGATTACCCGCTTGTCGGATGTAACGATGCTGCGGCTGACGGTGTCGTGAGCGCAAACCGGGGTGATGAGCATGCTCTCGGCCTCAGGCTCTACAATGGGGCCTCCGGCGGAAAGAGAATACGCCGTCGAACCCGTGGGGGTTGCCACGATTACGCCGTCTCCGCTGCACTCAAGGGCTTGTATACCATCGCAGGCAACGGATAAATGTACAATCCGGGCAATCGCGCCCTTTGAAATCACCACGTCGTTTAAGCCAATGTCGTGATAAATGATACTTCTGTCCCGATAAACGGAAACATCCACCATCATGCGGTTTTCGATTTTATAGTCGTCATTAGCCAGGCGTTTCAGTTCACTGAGCTCGCTGCTTTCCAGCTCGGCCATAAAGCCCATTGTGCCTATGTTGATGCCCAAAACGGGAATGCCTGCCCGGGTCGCTGCCTTGGCAGTATAAAGAATCGTGCCGTCACCGCCGAAACAAATGATGGCATCGGCAGTGCCAATTTCCTTGTCAAACCGGCAAAAATGAATGTCCTTCGGCAGATGAAAGCCTCTGTCCACCTCAAAAGGAAGACAAATTTTTCCCTCAATGCCTGCCTCCTGCAAAATTCTCTGGGCGGCGCGAACCGTCTGGAAATCTTTATCCCGATATGGATTTGGCGTGAGTATGACCTTTTTCATTGCAAAGTCATCCTTTCAATGTATCATGAGCCTGCCGAACCACATCGGCAGTATCGGGCACAATACCCGGCTTCTTTTCTTTCGTAAGGTGGCCTAAAAATTCAATATTTCCCTCAGGGCCTTTTACAGGAGAAAAGGTAAGTCCCAAAATGGTAAAATCAAGACTATGGGCAAGGGCAACAAAATCATCCAGCACTTCCTTATGGGTCTCCGGGTCACGGACAACGCCCTTTTTCCCGACCTTATTCCGCCCGGCCTCAAACTGGGGTTTGATCAGGCACAAAACCTGACCGTTTTCTTTCAAAAGCTCCTTAATGGTGGGCAAAACGATTTTTAAGGAAATAAAGCTGACATCAATAACCGACAAATCCAGCGGCTCGCCAAGCTGCTCCCGGGTAACATAGCGAATATTGGTACGCTCCATAACCACCACTCTGGGGTCAGAACGAATTTTCCAGTCCAGCTGACCGTAGCCCACATCAATAGCGAAAACCTTCTTCGCACCCTGCTGAAGCAGGCAATCGGTAAAGCCGCCGGTGGATGCGCCGGAATCGCTGCATACATACCCCTCAGGGTTTACGCCAAAATCCCTCAGCGCTTTTTCCAGCTTCCAGCCGCCCCGGCTGACATAAGGGCAGGTTTCGCCCCGCACTTCAATAGAAACGGTCTCCTCATAGGAAATGCCCGGCTTATCCGCTTTTTGTCCGTCCACATACACCTGCCCCGCCATGATAATGGCCTGAGCTTTGGTGCGGCTGTCTGCATAACCCAAATCCGTCAGCAAAACATCCAGACGCTTTTTAATTTTCATGTTTTGCCTCCTTAAAAATGGCTTGCGCGACAGATTCTCCATCCAGCTTTAAAAGCTTATAAAGCTCCTGCACACTTCCGTGGGTAACATATTCTCTGCCCAGATTCAAGCCTCTGACATGGCGGTCAGACAGTTCATAGGCAATCTGTTGATGAATACCAGAGCTTTCGCTGGTTTCTTCCAGAACCCAAACAGTTCCCGATTTCGGCAAAAGACGGGCAATATCATCCTTTTTAACATCCAAATCCAGCAGCCGAAGTACGGTGACTTCCCTGCCAGCCTGGCTCAGAATTTCCGCTGCCTGCATGGCGTTTTCCAGCATGGTGCCGTAGGTGATAATGGTTGCGGCATCGCCGCAGCGGTGACAAACAATCTTGTCCTTTCCGTTCCAAGCGCTTTCCTGATAGCTTCTGTCGCCTCCTCTGGGATAGCGGACAGCTACAGGGCCATTATAGTCCTTTACCGCCCAGGAAAGCATACATTTAAGCTCCGCGCAGCTGGCAGGGCAAAGAATTTTCATACCCGGCGCCTGACGCAAGAATCCCACATCAAATACGCCGTGGTGGGTTTCTCCGTCCTCACCAACCAGACCAGCCCGGTCGATTGCCAGCACCACATGGAGCTTCAGCATGCAGATATCCTGCAAAATCTGGTCGAAAGAGCGCTGCAGGAAGGTAGAATACAAGGCAACAACGGGAACCATTCCCTGCTTGGCAAGGCCGCCTGCCATGGAAACCGCGTGTTCTTCTGCGATTCCCACATCAAAGCAACGATTGGGGTGCTTTTTGATAAACCGGACAAGTCCTGTTCCCGCAGGCATGGCGGCAGTAATGGCGCATACTCTGCTGTCGCGCTCAGCAAGCTCTGTCAACGTTGCGCCAAAGGTGTCGGAAAAGCTGCCTTTGCCCTTGCCGATCATCTCGCCGGAATCCACATCAAAGCGGCCTACGCCATGAAATTGGGAGGGCTTTTCCTCGGCAAACTTATATCCTCTTCCCTTTTGGGTAATCACATGGATCAGAACCGGCCGTTTCATTTTATTCGCAGAGCGCAAAAGAGCAATCAGCTCCTGCAAATCGTGGCCGTCCACCGGGCCCAGGTAGATAAAGCCCATGTTTTCAAATATGGTGCTTTGCAGCAGCAGCCGCTTGATACGATTCTTTACACGGCTGGTAAAACGGTAGAATCCCTTACCGCCGGGAAGCTTTCCCAAAAAAGCGCGGTAGCGGTCTTTCATTCCCAGATAATCCGCGCTGCTGCGCAAATGGGAAAGATGCTTGGCAAGGCCGCCCACATTGCGGTCAATGGACATTTCGTTGTCATTGAGGATCACAATCAGCGGTTCGCTGCTGTCGGCTGCGTCATTAAGACCTTCGTAGGCCATTCCGCCGGTGGCGGCGCCGTCGCCGATAACTGCACACACATCGTAAGCTTGATTTTGCAGCGTTCTTGCCCGCGCCATGCCCAGCGCAATAGATACCGACGAGGACGCATGACCTGCCACAAAGGAATCGCTGTCGCTTTCAGAGGGCTTGGGAAAGCCTGCAATGCCCCCAAGCTGTCTTAAACGAGAAAAATCCGCCTGGCGCCCTGTCAGCAGCTTATGAACATAAGACTGGTGGCCGACATCAAAGACCAGACGGTCAATATTGGTATCAAACACAGTTTCAAGAGCAACTGTAAGCTCCACAACTCCCAAATTGGAGGCTAAATGGCCGCCGGTCTGGGAGATGTTGGCGATTAAAAATTCCCGGATCTCCGAGCAAAGCTGGCTTTGCTGCTGGGGTGTTAACTTTATCAAATCGCCGTGACCTTGGATTGTTTCCAGAATTGCCACAGTATTACACAACCTAACTTTAGTTTTTCTTTTTTCCAAAAAGACGGGTAGCGGTGAAAATGATTTTTCCCACAAAATGCACGATGGCTGTGGAGGATTTCACCGCAAAGGTTTTTCCGATGGCCTTGCCGCCAACGGTTAAACCGGCAACCAGGGCAGACATCACAAGAGAAACCACTCTGGGCCAGGAGAATTCAAAATTATGAAGGATCTGCACGGCAATGGTAGCGGATGCGGAGCCGGAAACAACGCCGCAAATATCGCCTACCACATCGTTACAAACGGAGCTTACCTTTTCCGCCTGACGCAGAAGCCGAATGGCCTCTTTGGCGCCGGGCACTTTTCTTGCCGCCATGGCATGAAAAGGAGATTCATCGGCAGAGGTGACGGCAACGCCAATCACATCAAAAAGGATACCAATTAAAACAATGGAAAGAAGAATCACAAAGGCGGTTGCGATGCCGCTGGCGCCCATGACCTCCTCCGAAATCAGAGAAATGGTTCCGGAAATGACAATGGTCATAAAGAAAATGGTGACCACCCATCCGGTGTTGCCTTTTTTCTGTTTATGTTGTTCACTGGGATCTGATTTTGCCACGATTAGTTCTCCTTACGGTAAGTATTCCAAATAATTATATTAGAGAAAAGACGGCGACAAACAGGATAAATCTTACGGCTTAGGTCGGGTTGATTTTCTCCACACAGAACCTGCCGTTGCCGTACAGGTCGTTTCCGTTTACTCCGTATGCTCAGGTGTTGCCGTACCTGAATACCCGATTGCCACTTAGTCCGTACTGTAATCCCCTGCTTGCCCAGTTACGACAGCCTAGGTGATTTCCACAACAAAACAAACCTAATCTTAGCCTCTTTTGCAAGGATGATTTCCAGAAGCAATATCGCACGGTGCTATGGCCGTAGCACGCGCACGCGTCCTTCTTTCCCAACATACTCACTCAAGGCAGGCTACGCTGCACGCAGCACACGATTCTGTGCACCGCCTTGCAGGTTCTTACCTGATTCGTACGCGAAGAGGCTTCCAACCAATGGAGTTCTCAACTTCGTCGCACAAGCTTCAGGTCTCCACGGAAACCGGGTCGTATGCCCCATGCCATTGGAGCGCGCCCGGAATCCTTAACCCCCAGCATCCACCCTAAACTGGGCGTAAAAAGCAGACACCAGGGACTTCATCGATGTGCCCTTCATAGGATTTTTAGGCCCTACCTGGAAGAGGCCGTTCTGACTAGGATACTGCGCCGTCCTCAGCATATTAGCATAAATATTTTGTATATTCAAGTATATTTTCAAAAAATTCATGTAAAAATCAGGGAATATTCAAAAAATGAATATTCCCTGACTGTGTATTATACAAACCATTGCTCCACCAAGTCGCTGTGGGTGATCACTATCTCAATATCCTTTAATTCTTCCTTGGTGAAAAACCGCACTTCCCGGGATTCGGCGCTGATGGTTATGTTCGGCTCCTGCTCCAATTCCAAAGTGTAAAGCACAATCACCATCTTCCAAACGCTGCCGTCTTGATAGGCCGCAATCCGGGCAGGCTCATCGTACACTTTTCGTTTGACGAACCGCTCTTTGGGAATTCGCAGACCCAGCTCTTCCCAGACCTCCCGCGCAATAGCGTCAATGGGCTGCTCGCGCTTTTTCACGCCTCCGCCGATCAAACCCCAGGTGTCGCTGTCACGGCGCCGTTCCAGCAGGATTTTCCCCTGCCAGGTGATAATGACATTACTTCCTAAATGGGTAGGCCGGGTGGTTTTGGGGGCATTGGGATCGCCCCGATAAAATGTAACAATGGACATGGCGTTCGTTCCTTCCTGGTTCTTGCCCCTATTATATAGCAAACCTTTGGGATAATCAATACATCTGTCTGCAAAGCCACCAGCTGTGATTGCGGAAAGTGTATTTCAGCTCTATCACCTTCGCCTTGCCGCACAGGTGTATTTTGCACAGAAATATCAGCGCCTCAACCCCAACGAAATCCACCTTTCGGGTGCTGAGCACTTCCTCCACATCCACCCGAACCATCATATTCTCCTCATTTTCCAGGCGAAGACGCAGAGGTCGAATGCTGCCGTCTGCCTGGCAAACGCAAATCACATCCACCGGTTGCGGCATCGACATATTCTCACCTCCCCGTTACTTATGCTTATTATGGCACATTTGTTCTATTTAGGCAAGTGGCAAATCCTGTTTCTGTAAAGAAAAACCGCGCCCTGACATAGAGCGCGGTATATATTTTAGACAGTTTGCAGTTTCTTGTAGGAGAAAATCTTCTTAAGGGCGAAATAGATGCCGTAAACAGCCAGGCACACAAGAAACACACTGACGACCGTTGCCACAGGCATCGCCTCATCCGGCAGGAACGGGAAAATGCTATACTTAATAAAGAACCAGTTCTGGCCGTTGCCGTAAACGGTGTTACCAAACCACGCCCAGACGAGAATCATTAAGATAGCTGCAAATTCCTTCCAAATCTTACGAATATCCAGCTCCACTTCCCCAAGGGAAAGATTCAGCACGCCCCAAACAAACAAAAATCCGTGGAACATGAAGGTCTGGAAAATGCGATAAGAAAATGGCGGCTCTCCCCCAAGGGCGCTTCCGGGATAGCACATCCACATCAGCGCGGAGGTAACGGCCAAGGTTACCACCGGGGTCTTGATTCTGCGAAATCTTTCATTGAACTGCACAAAGGCCGCCATAACAGCCATCAGCGTGCAAATATGGTACGGCAGCTTATCGACACTGATTTGACCGTAACTGTCAGACAGGGGCATAATAAAGAAGTCTGCAATGTAAAGGCCAATGGTTAAGTAAGCAAAAAAGCGTAAAATCTTATTCTGCGCCCCCTTGCTCTTCTTGCGATAAATCAAGGATAAAGCAAGCGCTCCTCCTAAGATTACGGCAAGGTATAAAAAATGCCACCCATCAAACAGCCCGATTTGCAGGCTGGAATTATTCTCACTGAACAGCCACGCCACAAATTCTTTCATATTACCCTCACATAGAATTCTTTTTATGGGGTAAGTATAGCATAATGCGACATAATCTGACTTTAAGGTTTTCTTAAGTTTTTTTAACATATAAATAGAGCCGAGGGGAATCGAGTTAATCCATTATGTCTACGCAATACCGGATTTGCATCAATCCACATCTCTACGGGATGCGTCTTGACACAAATGGAATCTCCCACGGGCTAACCAAGTGTCCCCCCGACACTTGGTTGCACCAGTGTGCGCACTGGTGCCGCCCTTTCGATTCCCCTCCTTCAACATTACCAATAAAAACGCCGCCCGAAGGCGGCGTTTTTATTGGTGGAGCCGAGGGGAATCGAACCCCTGTCCGAAAGCAACTTGGAGAGAACCTCTCCGGGCGCAGTTTGTTATTTACATTCCCTCATTCCGGCGGGAACAAACACCCTACGGAAATCAGTAGCTTCATGATGCATGGTATGGGCAAAGCTTACCATACGCACGGTCTCCACTCAGATCACACCCGAGCCCGGCTCGTGGACCTTCCGGGGCGGATGGGCGCCTAATTAGGCAGCCAGAGCAACAGTATTGTTGTCAGTTAAATTTAAAAAGTACCCGTTTTATCGTGGTCAGGCGCCACGGCCCGCTATTCCAACCTCACTACCCCCGTCGAAACCAGTACGGCCCCATATGGGTGGGATGCCCGGTAAAAGGCATCCCGAAATAATCAGAATCTTCCGTAGGGATCCGGCAGCTTTTTCAGCTCAGCAAGCTGGGCGCCGTTGACCTCTACTGTGATGGATGCAATCTTCTGCTCGGCAACCGGGCGGTCCTGCATACCGGTTTTGGTAGATGCGATAGCGTCCACCACATCCATGCCGGAAGTGACCTTACCGAATGCGGCATACTGGCCATCCAAATGCTTGGCGTCCTGATGCATGATAAAGAACTGACTGCCTGCAGAGTTGGGAGAAGAAGAACGGGCCATGCTCAAAACGCCCCGCTTGTGCTTCAGGTCATTTTTGAAGCCGTTGAAGAAAAACTCACCCTTGATGCAGTAGCCGGGGCCACCCATACCGGTTCCGTCGGGGCAGCCGCCCTGAATCATAAAGCCGGGAATGACCCGGTGGAAAATCAGGCCGTCGTAGTAGTTATGGTTTGCCAGATCCACGAAATTGGCAACGCTCTGAGGCGCGACATCGGGATAAAGCTCGCCCTCGATAACGCCGCCGTTTTCCATTGTGATCTTAAAAGTAGGATTTGCCATATTAATATCTCTCCTTCATTGCGCGGTCGATTTGACGCTTGGCGTCGGCTTCAGCCGCGGATTGTCTTTTATCGTAAAGCTTTTTACCCTTACATAAACCTATTTTTACCTTCACCAGGCTGCCCTTAAAATACACCGAAAGCGGGATGATAGAATAGCCGTCCTGCTTAACCTTGCCGTAAAGGCGCATAATTTCCCGCCTGTGCATCAGTAATCTTCTGGGCCTGCGGGGGTCACGGTTAAAGATATTGCCGTGGTCGTAGGGAGAAATGTGCATTTGGTTGATAATCAGCTCTCCGTTTTTCACGCCGCACCAGCTGTCTTTTAAGTTCAATGTGCCTGCGCGGATGGATTTGACCTCTGTACCGCAAAGCTCGATACCGGCCTCAAATTCTTCTTCCACAAAATATTCATGCCGGGCCTCCCGGTTGGTGGCGACGATTTTCACGCCTTGCTTTTCCAAAGGTCTCACCTCCTCTTTCCAAGGTATTATACCATATCTGTCAAGGAAATAAAATGTCGAATAAAATATCCTTTTCTTTTTTGTTTCGGAATGATATAATATAGAAAACAAGAGGAGGTAACCTTATGAAAGTACTGATTCTCAACGGCAGTCCCCGCATGAATGGCAACACCGACCTTTCCTTAAAGGAAATGGAGGCGGTTTTTGAAGCAGAGGGCGTGGAAGTAATTCGCTACAACATCGGCATGAAGGACATTCGCGGCTGCACCGCCTGCGACGGCTGCTATCGCCTGGAAAAATGCGTATTTGATGACATTGTCAACGAGCTTTCTCCCATTTTTGAAAGCTGCGACGGCCTTGTGGTGGCATCTCCCGTCTACTACGCATCCGCCAACGGAACGCTCATTTCCCTGCTTGACCGGCTCTTCCGCAGCACCCGTTTCAGCAAGCTGATGAAGGTCGGCGCCAGTGTGGCCATCGCCCGC